>JAWOBS010000152.1:0-10457 GCA_046484145.1 Bacteroidales bacterium | reverse complement strand
GTTGGCGTATCAAGGCAGCCCAAAATATTCATGAGAGTTGACTTACCGGAACCGGAAGGCCCCATCAAAGCCACATACTCATTACGTTTAATGCTAAGAGAAACTGAGCGCAATGCCCTGACGATCTCGGTTCCTACTTTATAATTCTTTACAAGATTATTTATCCTGATTATCTCTTCTTTCATACAAATAAAAATTTCAATTATTATTCAGAAACAACGAATTTATGTAATATTTGCATTATGTAATATTAAAATAACAAAAATATAATATTAATTTACAAAGCTAATGTATAAAACAATAGCCTGTATGCCTTTAATACCATATCATAAGATGCTGTTTTTCAATATTCTTATTAAAAAACAAAATTCCTTTATCAAAAATATCAATACTAGCCGAAACCCCAACATGATTTTTCATTTCCTCCCATGCTTTTATCATGCCGCCCGACCAGCGGATATCATCTACTATCATTATTCCCCTATCCGAAATTTTATCAGTCAATTTCGAGAAGTTTGTCATAAGTGGTGTGTAATCATGATCACCATCAATAAAAATTATATCAAAACGTTTACGGGTAGCGGAAAAATCACTAAGTGCATTGTCAAAACTTCCATTAATGAGCCTGATATTTTTCACATTAAGCTTTTCAAAGTTTTCTGCTGCTTTAGCTGCTATTTCCGGGCAACCTTCAACAGTAATTATTGAAGCTGGCGGATTAGTTTTAGCCATATAAGATGTTGTTATACCCAAAGCCGTACCCAGTTCTAATATTTCCGAAGGTTTATAATAATCAATTATTGCAGCAATTAATTGACATTCTTTTTTCGACTTTAAAGAATATTTGGCTAACTCACTAAGCTTTCTGAAATAAATCCGGGGATATTCTCCTGTTTTTCCTTTAAGAGTATGTTTTTTTGAGCCTTGCCCGTAATCTGTAACTTTTATAACTTCCTCTGAATCGAGCATTTCTTTTCTATGCATCTCAATATCAGAAAACTCATAAGCCCGCTTATCAGCACGAATACAGTTCCTGATAAAATCTTTAATATATTCAGATTTTGTTCTTTTATGTTTTAAAGAACAGCTTAGGTATTTTAAATATTCAACAGATTTTTTTATTCGGCTCATAATTTAATATGCTAAAAACAGATATTAATCTTTGATTGCAGTATTCTTTTGCTCAGGCAGGCTATCTGATGCATGGCCGGTTTTAATTTCTTCATAAAACTGAAAATTCTGAGTTGCAAAGATTCTTTTCTCTTTAAAATAGACTCCACAACCCAGCTGCAAAGCATCTTTAGATAAAATATTCTTTTTATGAGGGGATGATTTCATCCACAAATTCATAATTATCTCTGCAATTTCCAGGTATGTATCATCTTCATGAACATCAGAATAAGCAATATTCTCAGCAAAAAAAGGATTGCTTACGCCGGCAAGCTTGCCTCTTTCAACCGGGGTTTTCCTTCGAGGGTCTTCAGGATTAACATGGGAATAAAAATCTTGTTCCACCATAGCTTTACTGTGATGATATGCCGCTATTTCAAGGTTTGGGTGATATTCAATAATTGATCTCCATCTTCTAGAGCGTTGTTCATTGGTTAGAAAAAACAAAGCTGCATTGAGCAAGGGAATATCCGGATTATCGAAATCAACTATTTGAGAAAGCGCAGGATAATCCCTGAAATTTTCATGATTATAATTCTCATACTGCGCATAATCCCAGGCAAGTTGAGAATATGTTGTAATATTTACTGTGAAAAAAAACAGCAAAATTAAAACTACAGTCTTCATATTAAGAAATAATTAAAAAAAATAATCTAAATTGCAGATAAAACGCATAATTAATAATTTTGTTTTCAAATTTACATTTAAATGCCTACTATTTATAATTATTTGTCACTAATCAAATTTAGCCATACGATATTTGCATTGCCATTTGCAATAATTGGTTATTTCACTGCTATTTACTCCAGGGGCTATGATTTTGATTTAACAATTCTGATGCTGGTTATTTTATGTATGATCTTTGCCCGTAATGCCGCGATGGGATTTAACAGGTATATTGACAGAAAATATGATGCACTAAACCCCAGGACGGCAAGCAGAGAAATACCCGGTAAAATTATATCTCCAAAAAATGCACTTATTTTTGTTATTATAAATTCAATTGCATTTATAGCAGCGAGCTGGTTTATTAATATGCTGTGTTTTGTTTTATCGCCGGTAGCACTATTAGTGATATTAGGATACAGCTATACAAAAAGATTTACCTGGTTATGCCATGTAGTATTAGGCATAGGCTTGTCACTTGCCCCTATTGGAGCTTACATTGCTGTGACGGCTTTATTTGACCTGACAATTATTCTTTATGCTTTTACAGTATTATTCTGGGTAGCAGGCTTTGATATTTTATATGCAATAAATGACAGTGAATTTGACAAAAGGTACAATCTTTATTCAATTCCCTCTGTTTTTGGCAAAAATAAATCAAATGCAATTTCTATTATATTCCATATAATTTCTGCATTTTTTTTGATACTGATTGCCCTAATAGAAAATTTCGGACTTATTGCATGGATAGCAACAATAGCCTTTATTTCACTGCTTATTATCCAGCATATAATAACATTCGTAAAGAAAAACTTTATGAATTCAACCTTTGTATTAACAAATGGGCTTGCAAGTATATTATTATGTATTGGACTTTTAGTTGAAATGATTATAATTTATTATTAATTTAGCCATCCAATATTAAAATTCAAATATTCTCAAAATGAGCATAAAAAGAAGAAACATGAAACGACACACAAAACCCGGGAAAGCATTTCTGTTTGAAGGCAACAGAACATCATTATCAAAAACATTCATTCGTCTGGGTGTTTTTGTATTGTTTATTTTACTAAGCAATGCTTCTTTATTTGGGCAGTCAGATACTATCAGGATTGGGAAACAAGATCCCATGACAGCTGAGAAGCTTTATAATGAAGGAATTGAATTATATAAAGAAAATGACTATTCTGAAGCTATGCAAAAATTCAGTGAGTCAATTTCTCACAGGGATGACTTTTACCAGGCATATTATAACCGGGGAGTTGTAAAAGATATATTAAAAGACTATTCCGGAGCTATTGAAGACTTCAACAAGGCTTTGGTGTTGAAACCGAGAAACGCCGAGACATACCTGGCAAGGGGAAAATCCAATATGGCTTTGGGAAATCTGGAAACAGCCCTTGGTGACTTTTCACGAACTATAGAGGCTGATAAAAAATCTTATTTAGCCTATTATTACAGAGGTGTTGTGCACTTTATGAATGAAAACTATGATGATGCAATAAGAGATTTCTCCGAAACAATTAATTTAAAGCCCGATCATGCGTATGCTTATAATGACCGGGGTAGCTGTAAAAAGCAAACAGATGAACTTGATGCCGCCGCTGCAGACTATCAGCAAGCCATTGTACTTGACCCAACTATGTACTTTACTTATAACAACCTTGGACTTATCATGCAAATGCAGGAAAAATATGAAGAAGCGCATGAGTATTATTCAATTGCTATCAGAGTCAACAACGATTATTACAAAGCCTATAATAACAGAGGCATTATGAGAACCAAACAAGGAAAATTTGAAGATGCTATTAAAGATTTTAATAAAGCAATCGAGTTAAATCCGGACTTCTTAAATGCATACAATAACAGGGGAATAGCAAAATACAAGATGGGAAATTACGAAGAAGCTGTTGAAGATTACAACTTTGTCCTAAGTAAAGATCCTGACAATGGCTCAGCATACTTAAACAGGGGCATCAGTAAAGAAATGCTTAGGGATCCTAAAGGTGCTGAAGAAGATTGGAGAAAAGCTGTTTCATTAGGAATAACTGAAGCTGAAGAATATTATAAAAAATAAAAAAACAAACATTAAATCTTTACCAAGATGAGATTCAACATAAATATCAAAAAACCGGCCTTTCTTTTTTTAATTGCGACATTTTGCTCTATAAGTGTTTTAAGTCAAAATGTTGATTTTCACAGAGACTATTTTCCAAATGACAGAAAAGGCCTTAAAGAAGCAAAGAAAAACCTCAAAGAAGGTCAAAAATTGTACGAATTAGGCCCCGGCAAATATGACGAAGCATTGGTCTATTTCTTAAAGGCCAATACTTTCAATCCTGATAATGCATGGCTTAATTATGATATCGGTATTTGTTACCTGCACTCTGTGCATCATCCCAAAGCTACTGAATATTTTGAAAAAGCAGTAAGGTTGAATGTGCCCTCTTTGGATGTTTATTACTACCTGGGCTTATCTTATCAGTTAACCAATAAATTTGAGCAAGCACTGGAAAATTACAATTTTTACAGAAGGTCACTTACACCACAAGAGCTGATAAATGAACGCGATAGAATAGACAGGAGAATTGCAGAGTGTAATAATGCTATGGAGTTGATCAAAAAACCTGTGAGGGTTTTTATTGATAATATGGGTAATACTATCAACTCTGAATATGATGATTACAGTCCAATTATAAGCCCTGACGGCAACCAACTGTTTTTCACAACACGCCGTCCGCTGGGCAGAAGGCCTAAGATAGACAAAAATGATCATAAGTATTATGAAAATATCTTTGTTTCCAAAAAGCTTGGTAAAAAATGGATGCCTGCTGCTGAAGTAGAAGGCAAAGTTAATAGCAGGTCACATGATGCAACAGCCGGGATTTCACAAGATGGCAATTCCTTGTATATATACCGAGGTGCTAAAGGTGGCAATATTTATAAATCAACTTATAAAGAAAACAAATGGTCTAAGCCAAAAAAACTACCCAAAACAATTAATACAGAGTTTCATGAAACTAGTGTTGCTTTGGATAAGGATGGAAAAACGATGTATTTTGTAAGTGAACGGACAGGTAGTGTAGGCGGAAAAGACATTTGGATGACAACAAAAGATGAAAAAGGAAAATGGGCATTCCCGGTAAACTTAGGCACTACAGTAAACACAGAATTTGATGAAGAGAGCATCTTTCTTACAAATGATGATAAAACATTATATTTTAGTTCAAGGGGGCATAAAACAATGGGTGGTTATGATATTTTCAAAACTACTTTTGAGCATGGAAGATGGACAGAACCGGAAAACTTAGGTTATCCTATCAACAGTGCCGGCGATGATCTTTTCTTTACACTTTGTCCGCAGGAAGAATTTGGCTTCTTTTCCTCTATCAGATCTGACGGGCACGGAGGTGCTGATGTTTATATGGTCACATTTCTCGGCCCTGAGAAACCTGTTAAACATGAGCCTGAAGTTGATTTAATTGCTGCAGTTGTGCGTCCTGTACAGGAAAAATTAATTGGTGATGAAGTAGAAATTAAAACTACACCAATGACTATCATTAAAGGTACAGTAACTGATGAAGAGAGCGATGAACCTCTTTATGCTACACTTGAGCTGTATGATAATGAAACTGAAGAACTATTAGCTACATTCACATCAGATAAGAATACCGGCGAATACCTTATTTCTTTGCCCGGAGGTAAAAATTATATGATCTCGGTTAAAGCGGAAGATTATCTTTTCCACTCAGAAAACATTAACGTAGAGGAAAGCGAAGTATCAAGAGAAATTATTAATAATATAAAACTGAAAAAAGTTGAAGTAGGACAAAGTATTGTTCTTAACAATATTTTCTTCGATTCAGGAAAAGCAACATTAAGGCCTGAGTCTTATGCAGAACTTGGAATCCTTTATACTTTGCTGGTAAACAATCCTTCTCTAAAAATAGAGATAAGCGGGCATACAGACAATGTTGGCTCTGCTTCTTTAAACTTAAGGCTATCTGAAGACAGGGCCCGAGCTGTTGTGTCTTACTTAATAGAAAGAGGTATTGACAGAGACAGACTAACATATAAAGGCTATGGATTCTCTAAACCGATTGCATCAAACGAAACAGCAGAAGGTAGGCAAATGAACAGAAGAACAGAGTTCGAGATTCTGGAAAAATAATTTTGTAAATTACAAATAAAAAAAACGAGACTGTAATTTTTAACAGTCTCGTTTTTTTTAAACCTCAACGAAATCGCCTTATGAAATTTCGATAGTTTTTGGAGGTTTTTGCTTAGCTTCTTCTTTCTTTGGAATTTGTATCTGAAGAATTCCATCTTTGTGCTTGGCTTTTATTTTATCAGCATCAACACTCTGCGGCATAGTGAATGATCTTTTGAATGAAGTATAGCTAAACTCCCTTCTCATGTAATTATCATCTTCATCCTTTTCCTCATCTTTCAATTCTTTTTCAGATGAGATGGTTAATACATTGTTATCTAAATCAATTTTAAAATCTTTTTTCTCAAGTCCGGGAGCTGCTACATCAATTTTAAACTCATCACTATTCTCAACGATATTTACCGCCGGAATACTAATTCCTGTATTGTCTTCAAATACATTATTTAAAAGATCTCTTCCAAAAAAATCATCAAGAATACTTGGCATTGAAAAACCTCTTCTTAAAGCAGGTAACATATTACAACCCTCCTTTCAATATTTTAGTTAGACATTATTTTAACTAATGAATTCACCTATTTATAATCAACTCTTATACCAATGCAATTTTACTTACATTTTTGCAGAAAAAACACTTTTAAAATGTCATCATGTCACTAACAACCAAATAGTTACTGATATTTTGTCAGTAATAAAAAACCATCTTAGGGTACAAAAAAAACCGCAATATAAAATATCACGGTTTTTAAAATTTGTTGCTAGTTTATAAACTAATCAAATTTCATTGGATTTTTCACCTTTTCTTTTGACAAGGCAATATCAACTGCTTCAATCATCTCATTAATATAATGGAATTTCAATCCTTCAAGATAAATTGGATTAATCTCTTTTACATCTTTTTTATTTCTTTCAGAAATAATAATATCTGTAATATCAGCTCTTTTCGCAGCCAGTATTTTTTCTTTAATACCTCCTACCGGTAAAACTTTACCTCTAAGAGTAATTTCACCTGTCATAGCCACACCGGGTTTCACCTTACGCTGAGTAAAAGCAGAGGTAAGAGCCAAAAACATTGTTATTCCGGCCGATGGGCCATCTTTTGGGGTGGCTCCTTCCGGCACATGAATATGCACATTCCACTTATCAAAAATATCATCTTTAACATTAAGCTGCTTAGCATGAGCTTTAAGATATTCCAGTGCAAGTTCAGCAGATTCTTTCATAACATCACCAAGATTACCTGTCAGGTTAAGCTTGCCTTTTCCTTTGCTAATGCTGGCTTCGACAAATAATACTTCACCACCGGCCCACGTCCATGCAAGCCCTGTCATAATACCGGCCATGTCTTTCAGAAGCTTAGTATCTCTAATGAAAGGTGGAGAACCTAGTATATCTTCAATTTCAGAAACTTTAACAGCTTTTTGCACTTTTTCTCCGGCCACCAAATCTTTAACTTTTCGCCTTATAACTTTAGCAAGAGTTTTTTCAAGGGTTCTCACACCCGACTCCCTGGTATAGTTTTGGATTATTGCATCCAGAACTTTATCAGAAAATGCAAGCTGACTTTTCTTTAAACCGTGGTTATCGAGCTGTTTTGGAATAAGGTGCCTTTTTGCTATTTCAATTTTTTCTTCCACGATATAACCGCTAAGATCTATTATCTCCATACGGTCTTTCAAAGCGGGATGAATAGTTGCCACAGTATTTGCAGTTGCTATGAACATAACATTGGAAAGGTCATATTCCAGCTCCAGATAATTATCATAAAAGGATGTATTTTGCTCGGGATCAAGAACTTCAAGCAAAGCTGAGGCAGGATCACCATGAAATGTATGCTGCCCTACTTTGTCAATTTCATCGAGAACAAAAACAGGATTCGAGGATTTTGCTTTCTTCAGGTTTTGAATAATCCTTCCGGGCAAGGCTCCAACGTATGTTTTCCTGTGGCCTCTAATCTCAGCCTCATCACGTAAACCACCAAGAGACATTCTTATATAATTCCTGTCTATTGCCGAAGCGATGGATTTACCGAGAGATGTTTTACCAACTCCCGGAGGGCCTACAAAGCAAAGTATCGGTGACTTCATATCACCTTTAAGCTTCAGTACAGCAAGGTATTCCAATATTCTATCTTTAATCTTTTCAAGTCCAAAGTGATCCCTGTCAAGGATCTTAGCTGCTTTTTTAAGGTCGAAATTATCGGAGGTGTAATATCCCCATGGTAGCTCTACCATTGTTTCCAGGTAATTAAGCTGAATTGAATATTCCATAGCACCCGGATTCATTCTTTGCAGCTTATTAAGCTCTTTCTTGAAGACTTCTTCAATCTGTTTTGACCATTTCTTATCTTTAGCTTTTTCTTTAAGCTCAGTGATTTGCTGCTCATGTGGGTTACCTCCAAGTTCATCCTGAATAGTCTTCAATTGCTGATTCAGAATATAATCACGTTGTTGCTTATCAATATCAACTTTTACTTTAGAATGAATCTGATTTTTAAGCTCAACAACTTGCAGCTCATTAGTAAGATGAACAAGAACTTTATTTGCTCTTGAAAGCAGGTCTTGTGTTTCAAGCAATTTTTGTTTCTCTTCTACACTTATATTTAAGTTTGAAGAAATAAAATTCACAAGGAATGTAGGGCTTTCAATATTTTTCAATGCAAAAGCAGATTCACTTGGAATATTCGGAGATTGCTTTACTATACGAATTGCCAGATCTTTGATAGTACTTATCAAAGCAGAAAAATTCTTATCCTTCTTGGGTTTTTCATTAGTATCAAAAGCAGATACCCTGGCTTTAATATAAGGTTCCGTTTCGAGAAGCTCTTCAATCTTTATCCTTTTCTTACCCTGTATAATAACTGTAGTATTCCCGTCTGGCATTTGAAGGATCTTAATAATATATGCTGCCGAACCAATTTTATTCAGATCATCAAACTCGGGTTCTTCAACATTTTGATCTTTCTGGCTAACAACACCAATAATTTTATCCTTTTTATACACCTCTCTAATCAGTTTTATCGATTTATCCCTGCTAACAGTGATGGGTATAACCACTCCCGGAAATAAAACAGTATTCTTCAAGGGTAATATAGACAAAGCCTCCGGAAGTTCTTCCGCAGACATTTGTTCTTCTTCTTCAGCAGATAATAATGGAATAAATTCCGTTTCAGCATCCATTACACCAGAAAATAAATCAAATTCTTTTCCTTTAAACATCGTCATTGTCAAATTGTCATTAATTAATAAAAATAGATTCTTTAGTTCAACATAAAAACTATACAATTGTTGCTAAACAAATATTATTTTCAATACTGAACCGGATCAAAAAAATGATACATTTCTTATTTATTGATTATCAATACTTTACCGTAAGTCAATTTATTTGATATTTTCTTATAATAAAAACCCGGAAAAAACATACAATCAATTAAATAAGTCGGTATTAGATATCAACACTTATGCCAAAAGAAACATCAGACTATATGTCATACAGAAAATGTCAGAATCACACTTATCTTAAAAAAGAGAAAATAAAAAAGCCCTGAAAAAGTAACAGGGCATAAATATTTCGATTTTAAAATATTGCTTAGAATCGTCTGTAATTGAAGGTAATCTCAAACAATTTTCTAAAAATATTCTCATCAATAGTAGAAAACTCCTTACTTCTTCTAGCGTGTACCCTTTTAGCAACTTCAATAGCCTTATCCACATCAAATATTGTGTAACCTGAAGTTCCACCCCAGGTGTATGAAGGAATGAAATTTCTCATAAAACCGGTTCCAAAAACTTGAGAATTAATACCTATAACGGTACCGGTATTGAACATAGTATTAATAGCACATTTTGAATAGTCGCCCATAAAAGTACCACAAAACTGCAAGCCTGTGTCAACAAAGCTACCAACGGCATAATCCCACACCCTTACTTTATCATAATTATTTTTGAGGTTGGAAGTATTTGTATCTGCACCAAGGTTGCACCATTCACCAATTACGCTATGTCCAAGAAATCCGTCATGAGCTTTATTTGTATAACCAAAAACAACAGAGTTGCTTACTTCGCCACCAATTTTACAATAAGTGAAAATGCGCTGCGTAAATTGGATGCGTGGCGCTCCCAATTTGGAGCTCAGAACGATATTACTGAGCTAACGGAGATCGAATCGATTTTGGATAAGCTGGAAGAACGCCTTGAAGGGAACTACCCATTTCACCACCCTTCTTATGCAGGGCAAATGCTTAAACCGCCACACCCAATTGCCTGGCTTGCATATATGTTAACGGCAACCATCAACCCAAACAATCACGCTTTGGATGGCGGACCTCCAACCTGACAAGGCACCTGCGCGAGTACCTGACCCTGATGCTGGCCTTGATACATGAAGACGGAGACCGCATACAATTAAAATAGACCCGCCGCCCCTTCCAACAACACCCTCTTACGCTCGGGTG
>JAWOBS010000063.1:0-12840 GCA_046484145.1 Bacteroidales bacterium | reverse complement strand
GCGATGGGAAGTGGTACTGATGTTGCCAAAGAAATAAGCAACATGATAGTAGTTGATGACAACTTTACTTCTATTGTTTCGGGTGTTGAAGAAGGAAGATTTGCTTTTGATAATGTAAGAAAAGTTATCTATCTGCTCATCTCAACAGGTGCGGCAGAAGTATTCCTTTTTATTGCATCTATCATTGCCGGCCTGCCGCTACCTTTACTTGCAGTGCAATTACTATGGCTAAACCTTGTAACCAACGGAATACAAGATGTTGCGCTTGCCTTTGAAGGAGGAGAGCCCGGTGCTATGAAAAGAAAACCCAGAAGAACAACCGAAAGAATTTTCAACAGACAAATGATACAGCAAACATTCTTATCAGGATTGACAATGGGTGCTATTGCTTTTGGCTTTTGGCTTTATCTGAAGAACATCATTAATATGGACGATGCACAGGCCAGAAACATTATCCTTTTGTTAATGGTAATTATGCAAAATTTACATGTTTTCAGTTGTCGCTCAGAATCCATCTCTGCCTTTAAAGTACCACTAAAAAGAAACATTGTTTTGTTTTTTGGAGTACTGCTGGCACAGGGAATACATATCTTATCCATGCATATTCCATTCATGCAAAATGTGTTAAGAGTTGAACCTATAAGCTGGCTCGAATGGCTTGAAGTATTTGTTCTGGCTATACCTCTGTTATTGATGATGGAAATATTCAAATTTATTAAATCAAAAATTACAAATAGAGATATGAAGATAAGTCCATAAGATTCATTAATAAACAAAATACAAAACTCTTATTAATCATATTGTAATTTTTCGTACCTTTGCAACGTCAAAAACAAAAATTAAAAAAAAGATGAAAATGTTAAAACTAACCACAATTCAGTTGCTAATTGCTATTTTTGTTGCAATCTCAATGCCTTTAAACAGTTTTGCTGTTTACCAGGATGATCAGGAAACCGAAGAAAAAGTTGAATTTAAATTCAGCGATGAAGAATTACTAGGTTTTATTGACTCTAATAAAGAGATAAGTCAATTAAGAAAAGAGAACAATGAGAAAATTGAAGCAGTTGTTGAGGAGCATGGCTTAACTATGGATCGTTTCAATCAAATCTCTCGTGCTGCACAAATTGGCACATTACAATCAGGTACTTTTTCTGATGAAGAAATAGATGCTTTTAATGCTATTGGGCCAAAAGTAAATTTACTGAAAAAAGAAATGCAGCAAATGATAGAGTTAGTTCTTGAAGATAACAACCTTAACTCTGCAAAGTATCAGGAAATTATCCGCAATTACAGACAAGATGAGAAATTGCAGGAATATGTCAGAGAAATAGCAAGAGAAAGGGCTATTGAAGCAGCTCGTAAAGCTAAGCGAGAAGAAGCTGAAAAAGAGCAGGAAGAAAATCAAGAAAATCAAGGATAATATCTTTGTTATATAAGCATTAAGGCCATTTGCAAAATCAAATGGCCTTTTTTATTTCTTTCCTTAGCATATTTAAAGAAGTAACAGCACTGCGTGTAATATTTCTTTCCCTTCTATCACCAAACAAATACTTCTTACTTATGGAACCATCTTTATTTGCAATTCCAATATAAACCAGCCCGACAGGTTTTTCTTTTGTACCTCCGGAAGGGCCGGCAATTCCGGTAACAGAAATAGCATAATCTGTATTAAATAGCTTTAATGCGCCTTCTGCCATTGCCTTAGCAACCTGCGGGCTCACGGCTCCATGTTCTTTAATTATATCGCCAGAAACACCTAGCTGATTTTCCTTAATTTCATTAGAATAAGCAACCAGAGAACCTTTAAAACACTTTGAACTACCAGGAATACTTGTAATCAGGTGCGAAATATATCCTCCGGTACAACTCTCAGCCGTGCATAAAGTCATGTTCTGCTTTGTCAGTAATTCTATTACGATCTCTTCCAAAGTATCATTATCATAGCCATAAATATAATCAGGAATGATTTTTTTCAGCTTTTCAATTTCTTTTTGAATTTTCTTTACAACCTCTTCCCTGTTATCACCCCTGGCAGACAACCTCAATCTAACGCTTGCAGAAGACGGCAAATATGCTAACTTAATATCTTCAGGCAGCTCATTCTCCCATTCTTCCAATTTTTCAGCAAGCACAGCTTCAGCCAGTCCTTGTGTTAAAACGGTTTTATGCACAATATTACTCTGCTTCTGTTTCTTTTTCAAATCAGGAATAATATGATTCTCAATCATGTGCTTCATTTCGTATGGTACACCGGGTAAAGCAATAACTGTTTTATCATTCTTTTTAAAAACAAGGCCGGGAGCTGTACCCTCAGGGTTGCGAATAATCTCACAGCCTTTGGGAGTCAGTGCTTGTCGGCGATTTAGCTCATTAAGCTCTACTTTTCGTTTCGCCAGGTAAGCTTTTATATCTTTTAAAACAACTTCGTTAAGCTCAAGGCTCGTATTAAAAAAATTCACAAGTACATCCTTTGTCTTATCGTCTTTTGTAGGACCAAGGCCACCGGTTAAAATTACATAGTCTGAGCGCTCATAAGCAAGTTCCAAAAAATCTCTCATATCTTCTTCATTGTCAGATATGGTTGTAATATACCTGACATCCACAGCCACCTCATTTAGCTTTTCACACATCCATGAAGCATTTGTATTTACCACCTGGCCAATAAGTAATTCATCGCCTATACTAATAATTTCTGCCTGCATAATAGTGTTCTTTAATAATACTCTATTGTAAATTTATGAATTTAGGTAATATGCGAATTTATAATTATTTTTGCTATTATATTAATTCAATAACCATTAGTAATAAATATCAAATAGATAAAAAGAAACCAAATAAAATTATATTATATGATACAAAAGAAATATAAAGAATCGGAATTAATTGTTAACCCTGACGGAAGTGTATATCATATAAAACTCAGGCCTGACCAGATAGCAGAAAAAGTAATTGTAGTTGGCGACCAAAAGCGTGTTGAGGCAATTTCAAAATATTTTGACAAAATTGAACATAAAGTCCAAAACAGAGAGTTTGCAACACACACCGGATATTTTAACGGTACAAGGATAACTGTATTATCAACAGGAATTGGCACCGACAATATTGATATAGTTATAAATGAGCTTGATGCTGCAGTAAATATCGACTTAGAGAAAAGAGTTGCAAAGGAAAAACATACCAGCCTTGACATAATAAGGCTTGGAACCTCCGGGGCTTTGCATCCAGATATTAAAGTTGATACATTTGTAGCATCTGCTTATGGATTAGGTTTTGATGGATTATTAAACTATTATGACTATGGTAAAGGAATTACAGAAGATGATATTTCTGAAGCATTCATAAAATACACATCATGGAATGAAAAATTACCATATCCTTATGTAGTAAAAAGTTCAGAGAAACTATTCAAACAAATAGCTCATGACATTACCAGCGGCATCACGGCAACTGCCTCCGGCTTCTTTGGCCCACAGGGAAGGGAACTAAGAATTCCGCTTGCTTTTCCTGAATTAAATGAAAAAATAGAAAATTTTTCGTATAAAGGCAACAGAATAACAAATTTTGAGATGGAAACATCGGCTTTGTACGGGTTGGGAAAAGCTCTTGGACATAACACACTAACAGTTTGTGCCATAATCGCTAACAGGGTTTCAAAAACCTATAGTAAAGATTACAAACCAACAATTGACGCATTGATTAAATTAGTATTAGAAAGGCTTACTTCATAAAAAAATTTCTATATGCTAACAAATGACCTTGAAGATGGAAACAAAATTAAGGCTTTAATAAGCCTTGTAGATGATCCTGATGAGGCTATTTATGCTGAAGTCTTTGATAAAATTATTCAGGAAGGAGATAAGGCTATACCTTTTTTGGAAACTGCCTGGGAAAATTCACTGCAACCAAACGTACAGCAAAGATTAGAGAATATTACTCATACTATTCAATTTGAAGTAATAAAAAAAGACCTTTCTGATTGGATTAATGGTGAAATGGATCTTCTTGAAGGAGCTATAATTATTGCACGTTATCATTATCCGCATCTTAAGGAGGATGAAGTGCATTATGAGTTAAACAGAATAAGGAAAGAGATTTGGCTTGAATTAAATGACAATTTAACGGCTCTTGAACAGATAAAGGTTTTTAATCATATATTTTACGAAGAAGTTGGATTTAATGGCAATATTGACAACTATCACGATCCGCTAAATTCATTCATTAATTATGTACTGAATTCGAAGAAAGGCAACCCGCTATCTTTAGGCATTGTTTATATTATATTAGCACAGAGCCTGGAGTTACCAATACATGGTGTAAATCTGCCGGAACACTTTATCCTGGCATATACAGCAAAATCGATAGACCCAAAAACCTTATTGATAAATGAAAAAAATGTCCTCTTCTATATAAATGCCTTCAGTAATGGCGCAGTCTTTTCATATAAAGAAGTAGAAAGTTTTATAAAAAAACTAAAACTGGAGCCTCTGCCCTCTTTTTTCAACCCTTGCACTAACAAAGAGATAATTTTAAGAATGCTCAATAACCTCGTTGTTTCTTACGATAAATCAGGAGATAATGAAAAAAAAGCTGAAATTGAGCATTTAAAGGGCATATTGGATTAGAATTAGGGCAATTGGCAGCACAAAAAAATGTGGACTTATACTAAAATAAGCCCACATTTTAATTATAGAGTAATAGTATTTTGTTAGAATAGCATTTCCTTGATTTTATCTACAGGAAGTTTTTTACCTAAGCCCTTGTCTTCAATAGTTTTAAATAAAGCTTCCGGGCTGATTACGCCAAACTTCAATGCATAATAAAAAACACTTAAGATTGATGCACTGCGTGCTCCAATACTTCTGAAATCATAAGAAATAATCTCAGCACCAGTTTCCGGAGCCTGCAAACTTGAATCAATTATCAATGTTCCTGCTTTCATGTTCATTATCTTAGCTTTATTGTGAGCCAGTCCATCAGTACTGGTAACAACTACAACATCAGGCACATCAATTCCATGGAAAAAGATTTCTTCCGGAGAAATATTTATTTCAGCAGTTGAGAAGCCAACACCAACAGTTACGGGATAGCTTCCTTTTTGTGTAACAGACAAACCTGATCTGATAGATGCTTCAGCAAAAATTGTTGCTGCAAGTTGCACACCTTCTCCTGCCGAACCACTCAATATAATTGACATTGGCTTATCCAGCTTACTATCGAATTCTTTACTAATTTCCGGAACTTTTTCAAGCAGGTCTGAAACTTTTTTACCCTGAATGGCTTCAAAAACATTCCTTTCATTATGCCATTCGCCTATTTCCTTACCTGAAGCTTCTACAATATCCTTAATCTTTTTGCCCGGGTTTAGCTTAATTCCGTAGCTTGGGCAAATTTCTACAACTTCAACAAGAGAAAAACCCTTAACCTTATATGCTTCAGCGAGCTTATCTGTTATATCACCAATACCAAGAAACCTGCTGGTATATGCAGCTCCTGCAGTATGGCTAAGCCCGCAAATGTCATATCCGCTAAATGGATTACCCTCAAAGGAAGTAGTAGTGTTAAAACCCATGGGAGTCAGTCCGGAAGTTTGCCCACCGGTCATTCCATAAAGAAAATTATTATGTACCACTACTGTCATGTTCAAATTTAACCTGGCAGCTTCCATAATGTGTTGCAGTCCTATTGTAGAACCACCATCACCGATAAAAACAATTACTTTCTGATCAGGATTCTCAACTCCAAAAGATATTCCTGCACCCAGGGCAGCTGAGCGCCCATGCAATCCATGAACAGTATGTGTATTTAAGCATTTATCTATTATACCATGACAACCAATGTCTGTAACAACTACAACATCCAGGGGAGAATAACCAAGCTTATCCAGTGCTGCGGCTGTCTTTTTTGCAATTAAATCATGTCCGCAACCTTTGCAAAATGGCAATGAATCTGTTTTTAATATTGAAATATTTTCCATCATGATAAAACCTCCTTAATAATTTGCTGTGGTGTAATCATCCTGCCAAGATTTCCAACAAACTTCACATGTTCGGGTCTCCCGGAGCCAAATAAAATATCACCAAACTGATTATTCAAATTTTCCTCTGCAATAATTATCTTTTTGTATTTGCCAATAATTTTATGATAATCATCGGGAACAGGTAATATTGTTTTAGGAATAAGAAGAGAAGCTTTAACGCCATCTTTGCGTAATGCATTAACAGCATTTTTTGCAGCGGCAGCACTTATTCCAAATGAGATTATCAGATTATCAGCGCCATTCTCATCATAATCATAGAATTTATAATTATCAATAGCTTTGATATTCTTTTCTTCCAGCCTTTTAGTATTTGCAAGAGCCTCTTCATTAGAATGCTGCAGTATACCTTTCTGGTCATGTGTTGAAGCAGTCATTCGAACCTGGTGCTTTTGTTGGGTAACAGGCAAGAAATCAGGCACAAGATCTTTGGCATAATAAGGCTTATATTCGCAATCATTATCACAGCTATAGTATTCTCTTTTCAGAGGTTCTATTTCATCGAGTTTGTTTAAAGAAAAGCTCCTGGAAGTCATCACCTCCTCTTTTGAGGTAAGCAGTACAACCGGTGTTCTGTTTTCCACTGCCATCTTCACGGCTTTCTCAGAAAGCTTCCAGCAGTCATCAAAACTTGAAGTACATAAAACAGGCAGAGGATGTCCTCCGGATATCATACCTTTAAGCAGCAGCAAATCTCCCTGCGCACCGCAGGTAGCAGTTCCTGTAGCCGGCCCAAGGCGCTGAACGAGTACAATAACCATTGGCAGCTCCATCATATAAGCCATATTGATAGACTCTACCATCAAAGCAAAGCCAGGAAATGAAGTTGCAGTAACAGGAATTTTTCCTGTAGCTGCCAATCCTGTCATCCATTGTACTGTTGTAATTTCATCGGGTGCCGGAAGCATAAGCGGTAGTCTCTGGCTACTATATGCATACAGCAAATTTGCCGGTGTTATCGGGTATCCGATGAAAGAATCGGCACCCGCCCTGGCAAGGCCTTCAATAATAAGCCGCGACCCATCAATCAATGAATAGCCACCTTTATTAGTTTCTTGCATAAACAACTCCTTTTTTAATTAAATTATCAATTTTTTGAGTATCTATATTTAAATATTTTTCAAGTATCATCTTAGTATGCTCACCATAATGTGGTGGTGGCTGCAATTCATTTTCAACAACATTATCGGAAGAAGTAAAAGCTATGGAGCGAACACCCTTAATACTTCTTCCATCATTATAATCAGCATTCAAAATCATGCTGCGTGACTCCGGTATTTCAAAAACCTCTTTCATGTCAAAAACTCCCCCGGCGGGGATTCGTTTTTCAGACAGCAAAGATAAAATTTCTTCTCTTGAAAATTTAAAAATAATCTCTTGTATTATACCATTTATTTCAGCTTTGTTGACAACCCTGTTTTGGTTCTTTGCAAACTTTGGATCATTTGCCAGCTCAGGCCTTCCAAGCACTGTTATCAACTTCTGAAACTGTTTGTCAGTTCCTGCAGCTATCACAATCTCTTTATCATCAGCCGTTTTAAAAATGGTACCATAAGGAACAATATTTGGATGATCAGAGCCAAGTCTTTGAGGTATTTCATTTCCAACGAGCCAGTTTGTAGCCTGATTAACCAGGGAAGCAACACCGGCTTTAAATAGCGAAGCTTCAATGTATTGCCCCTCTCCTGTCCTCTCCCTGCTAAGCAAAGCAATTAAAATAGCTTCCTTAAGCTGATGAGCAGCAAGCACATCCATGAGGGCAACCGGCATTTTTACGGGAGGGCCTGTCGGCTCGCCATTCATATATGTAAAACCGCTTTCAGCCTGAATAATAGCATCAAAACCGGCTCTTGAATTATGAATTCCGTAACCGGTAATATGTGCATAAATAACACTTTTATTATACTCCTTAATACGGGAATAATCTACCAAAAGCTTTTCTGCATCACCGGGTTTATAACTTACAAGAATAATATCACTTTTAGCAGCCAGATCATATATTAGCTGCAGGCCTTCTTTCTCAACAAGATTAACAGCAAAAGATTCTTTTCCCCAGTTTACAGATGAAAAATACCCGGATATATCTGTATCCGGGTCTTCCTTCGGCAATTTCCATTTGCGGGTAACATCGCCGTTTGTAGTAACATTTTCCACTTTAATAACTTCTGCACCAAGTTCGGCAAAAAACATCCCGATGCTGGGCCCGGCAAGAACACTTGCCAGTTCTAAAACCCTTAGTCCTTTTAGAGGAGAATTATCCGTCATATCAAATTAGGTTTTGATTTAATATCAAGGTTTTGTTTCTTTTTTTGGATATACTTTCAGCTTAGCAGATTTCCTTTTTAAAATTTTCTTTTTCCTATTTGCATGTATGTTACCTAAGATTATAAATACAAGGGCTGCACCCACTGCCATATAGGTATCTTCAATTGCCCACCAGCCTTGTAGTTTTGCAATAATATTTACCAGTACAGCAATAGTACCTCCTATAAAAGCCCATCTGACGCCGTCAGTACTTATCCAGCCTCGTTTGTAAATTCCCATAAGTATTACTATTGCACCAATGGCACGTATGCCATAAGAAATATATGCCATACTAAGAATAGCACCGGTGCTGTAATATGCAAGCGGAATAGTGATTAGATTCACAAGAATTACAAGTTTTCTGGCAGTAGAGATAATCTTTTTATCTACAGCGGTTTTATTTATAATTCCGTGATAAATATCTTTAGTGGCAATAGTCACAACAGCAAAATTCACCGGCCCCACAGTAGATAATATTGCGGCTAAAATACCGGCAAGTGCAATTCCACCAAGCACAGGATGAATAAATTCCGGGGTAGTCATTAATGTAGGCAGCACCATTTTAGGATTAATAATCTGGTGTGCATTATCCCAAAGCGGACTGGCAATAGTTGAAACATCAAAATACTTACCTGTTGCTGCAACCAATCCCAATAAAGCAACCATAATACCAAAAGGAGCAATAATCAGAGATGAAAAAATAGCAGCTTTTTTTGCTATTGAAGCACTTCGTGCAGCAAATATCGGCTGGATACTGGCTTGTCCGGCCATTCCACCGAGAACACCACCTAAGATCAAACTCCAGGCATAGCTTAAACCTCCGCTAAAAGGATTATACATATTCTCAGGAGATCCGAGTGCAACCATTCTATCCTGCAGGCCGGCAAAACCACCAACATCACTAATTCCTATCCATGTGGCAACTCCAATACCCAAAAACATTGTTACTACATGAATAATTCCTGTAATAGCTAAGGCATGCATCCCGCCAATGTATGTATAGATGGTAATTATGACTGAAGAAATAATAACCGAATACAACCAAGGCAGTCCAAACATAGCAGAAATCACGCTGGAAGCAGTTTGTAACTGAACAAAAGCCAGAACCACATAGGCAAAAAGAAAGGCAATTGCTGATACAGCCCTTGCCCTGCGTCCAAATAAATTTTCCAGCATTTCGCTGACAGTATGAACATTGTTCTTCCTGTAATGTCTTGCAACTGTAAAACCTATAATGATCATCCCAATTGCTGTAGAAATATTGTATAGTATAGGTTGCATTGTGCCTGTATCAAAAGCTTTTTCGCTCACACCTATTGTACTCATCCCGCCAAGCCATTCAGAAGCAACAACTACAGCACATGCAACTACACCAAGATTTCTGCCGGCAACAAGATAATCGGCTGCTGAGCGGCTTGCAACCTTCCTGGTTAATAATGATATTAATGTTATAAATGTAAAATAAGCTAAAACTACAAGGAGATATATATTCATGAATAGTTGAATTAATAGTTTTTAAATATGTTATATATAAAAATTTCTTTCAAGGTTAAAACAACTGAAACACAATGTGTTGTGTGACACAAAAAACGCATTGAACTAATTTGCCGCAAAATTAAATAATAAGTTGAAATACACAATACTAATTAAACACTGTTTAAGAATTATTTGGAAAATTAAGAATATGTTCTGTTTGCTAATGAATATAATAATCTGTACTTTTGCATACTTATTAAACAAATAGCTTTAAAGCATTGTTAAGTAATATATATAATAATATCAAACAAAAAAAATAAGTATCATGGCAAATATTAAAGTAGCAATTAACGGTTTTGGCCGTATAGGTAGATTAACTTTGAGAGCTTCTTTAGAAAAGAAGAACATAGAAATTGTTGCTGTTAACGACCTTACTGACAGCAAGACATTAGCACATTTATTGAAGTATGACTCTGTTCATGGAAAATTTCCCGGGACAGTGACTTCTGACGGCGATTACTTAATTGTGAATGATAAAAAGATAAAGGTATATTCAGAAAAAGATCCTGCAAACCTTCCATGGAAAGATCTTGGTGTAGAAGTAGTAGTTGAGGCAACAGGTGTATTCCGCGACCGTAAAGGCGTTTCCAAGCATATTGAAGCAGGCGCTAAAAAAGTAGTTCTTACCGTTCCTGCAAAATCTGCTGATGATGTAGATGCAACAGTTGTTCTTGGTGTTAATGACGAAGATATAAAACCTGAACATCAGATTTACTCGAACGCATCTTGTACTACAAACTGTTTAGCACCATTTGCTAAAGTATTAAACGATACTTTTGGAATAAAACATGGTTTAATGAACACTATTCATGCATATACCAATGACCAGATTATTCTTGATGCACCTCACAAAGACTTACGCCGTGCCAGAGCAGCAGCTATGTCAATTATACCAACAACAACGGGTGCAGCAAAAGCTGTTGGCTTAGTTATACCTCACTTAAAAGGTAAATTAGACGGATATGCTATGAGAGTTCCTGTTTGTGATGGCTCTGTTGTTGACCTTACTGTTGAGCTTGAAAAACCTGCGACAAAAGAAGATATCAATGCAGCAATGAAAAAAGCCGCAGAAGGCCCAATGAAAGGTATACTGGAATATTGCACTGACCCTGTTGTTTCTGTCGATATTATTGGCAATACACATTCTTCTGTGTTTGACAGTATGCTAACACAAGTCATGGCTGATAAGTTTGTAAAAGTTGTATCATGGTATGACAATGAGTATGGCTATTCAAACAGAGTTGTTGACTTAGTTGAGAAAATTGCATAATTTTTCATGTTTGTAATAAATCAAAAAGGAGCGAAAATTTTAAGTATTTTCCGCTCCTTTTTTTTAGTATTTGCTTAAGACAGGCTATTTTTCAATAAAATATTCTAGCTTTATACTTTCACCATCAAATATTGCATAAGAATAATTGTGAAACCAATCCCCTGTATTGATATACCTGGCACCATTCTCTATTTCCAAATCCATAGGCAGATGCCTGTGCCCGAAAATAAAATAATCAATCTTTGTTTCTTTCAGCTTTTGATAACAAAATTGAATTAACCTTTCTTTTTCCTTGCCAAGAAATATTTCATCATTTGCGCCATTTGCAAGCCTGCTCTTCCTTGAAAAAAACAAAGCCAATCTAGTTCCAAATCCGGGATGGAGGTATGCAAACATTTTCTGACACATTCTATTTGAAAAAAACTTTTTTAATCTTTTATAGCCTTTATCTCCGGGGCCCAAACCATCACCATGCCCTATAAAAAGAACCTTTTCATTTATCGTCTTTGTAATTGGTTTACGATGCATCTGCACACCCAGCTCTTTTTCAAAATAATCAAAAATCCACATATCATGGTTGCCGGTAAAATAATGTACTTTAATTCCCGAATCAACTATTTCTGCTATTTTTCCAAGCAGCCTTACATGGCCTTTCGGCACTACATTCTTATATTCAAACCAAAAATCAAACATATCACCCAAAAAGTAAATTTCAAATGCATCATGCTTTACCTTATCCAGGCATGATACAAGTAACTTCTCTCTTTTAAGGCTATCTTCATAATTGGGAATCCCAAGATGTGCATCGGAAAAGAAATATATATTTTTTGTTTTGGGGATATTCATTTTCTGGCTTCATAAAATTCACTACAAATATAAATATTTCATGCAGAGATTATTCATTTACTAAACAGTAAAAAAGATTTATCAGCTAAACCTATCGGTAATTGTAGATTAAGAACAAATTTATCATCATTAATGGGATAAAATTCTCAGAAAAAACTATTTTTTTTAAAAATATTAGTATTTTGCGGTCACATTTTACTGGATTATAAGAAAATATAAAACTAATACATTAAATAATTTCAATTCTAAAAAAAATGAAGAATCTTATTCTGTTTATCACATTTATATCTGTTTTGTTTTCAAATACATTAAAATCACAAGAGTATTTCAAATTTGGCAAAGTAGAAAAGGAAGATTTTGATCTGGAAGCATACCGGGAAAAATATCCTGAAGCCGAAGCAGTTGTAATTGGCGATATAGGGATAATCGAATTTACTTTAAACAAAAAGTCCTTAAACTTTGAGTACAACTTAACCAAGATCACAAGATATATGGTTTTGAGCGAAGAAGGTGTAGATTATGGAGATATTTCAATTCCATATTTTGCAAGCGATAAAAGTCAGGATCGTATTCAAAGCTTTAGGGCATACGTGCACAATATAGAATCCGGGAAGGTCAAAAGGCATAGAATAAAACGCAGGGCTGGCTATATTTTGGATGAAGAAAAATACTATAAAACTTTAAACTACGCTTTACCATCTATTAGGCCGGGAACTATTTTTGAGGTAAAATATAAATTAAAATCTGAAAGAATAGAAATACTACCCAGCTGGCATTTCCAGCGTACAATTCCTGTTGAATACAGTGAGTTAAGTTTAGACTTACCATCAGCTTTTTCATATCGAATGAG
>JAWOBS010000002.1:0-3718 GCA_046484145.1 Bacteroidales bacterium | reverse complement strand
CAGGAAGAGTCTGATAGAATATGCAAAAGATAATGGAGTTAATAAGATGATTCACTTTGCCGGAAATATTGAGCAGGTTGTTCCTTATATCAAAGGAGCAGATCTGTTTATTCATCCGTCATTATACGAAGGTATGCCCAATGCTGCTATGGAAGCGATGGCTTATGCAAAGCCTGTTATAATGACAAGGGTAAATGGTGCTGAAGAGCTTAGCGAGAACGGTAAGTATGCAAAGCTAATCCCTCCCAAAGATGCAAAGGCAATTGTTGATGCTTTTGCTGAATATATGCAAAACAAGGATAAGTATGTAGAAATGGGAAAAGCTGCAAGGGAGCATGTAAGGAAAAATTTTAGTATGGACAATATGATCTCCTCGCTGGAGAGCTTTATTCAGCAAAGAATTAAAATAAAAAAATAGTGTTTTAGAATGGTCATATCAGGATATATTATAAAGCCTCCGTATTGGCTGGTTTGGCATACATTAAAAGTATTCGGGAAGCTTTGCCCCACGGCTTTTTATGTTGATTCATTGCATGATTACCACCTGGTAGAGAGCGTACTGCCTTATATTAAAAGTCCTTATAAAATCATAGCCAGGAATAAGAAAACAGCAACAGAATTAAAGAATGCAGGTATTAATGCTACATCCTGGCCGGCATTTCCGCAGGTTCTAATCATGACAAGGCATGCTTTTCATCGCTTTCCGATTAAAGCTATAAAGAAGATTGGCCTGAGGCACGGCCCTTATCATTTTAAAAAAATGATACATCATTCAAAATATAATGCTTTTGACATGTTTCTTTTTACTTCTCAAACAGAAGTGGAAAAAGCTCTTAAACTCGGCATTACAAATGGAGTGCCGGGCGGATATCCAAGATTGGATGTTTTTAAAAGCCGGCAGGCCATTAATAAAAGCATTGCTGTCAGGAATGAAAGTTCTTTCTACAAGGATAAAACCACTCTTCTTTTTACTGCCACCTGGGATCGTTCAGGATTAAGCGCTGTTGATAAATGGATAGGTCATCTTGATGAGCTGAAAGATAAGTATAATGTGTTTGTCAGCCTGCACCCGATGATGTCGGATGTGTATTTTAATAAAATAAAAGAACAAAACGGTGTCAGCTTAGTCTCGTCTAAAGATTTACCTGCTTATATGCTGGCATCGGATTATCTTGTGAGCGATACCAGTTCGGTAATTGCAGAATATTGCTCTTTAGACAAGGGCATAATCACATTTAAGCTAAAGGCACAAGGGCGCCTGACAAACGAAATATGTGAGATGATAAAAGATGTTTCCATTCAAATAGATGACGTTGAAGAAATAGATGCAGCCGTTAAGCAATATAAAGAAAATCCTGATCTTAAGAGAGCTGAAAGGGAAAAGTGGAGTAAGATGTTTTTTGATGATATTTCAGTTTCTCATGGAGAAAAGGCCGCAAAATATATAAACAGCTTTATTGAAAAAAACACAGCCGGCTAAATTTATTTTTGCGCTTTGCTGTATGAATCTAACTCATCTTTTGGATATACAAAACAAAATATTACTGTAAAGAGGACAAACATTGTTTGCCCCAGTTGAGCATCAATAGGATTATTCCCGAGCATATCCACAAAAAAAGCAACCATAAATACTTTAAAAGGGAAAAATTTATACCCGCCGCTTTTTATTACCGTATAGAAATAAAAAACAAGAAACAATACCAAGCCTACTATTCCAAGTGTAAGTAAAAAAACAAGATATTGATTATGTGGTTTCATGTTTTCGCCCTGCAATACAGAGTCGTTTTTTTGCAAACCATATTCAACAGCAGTGTAAATGTCGCCCGTACCCCAGCCGAATAGCGGATATTTTTTAAACGCAACCCATGAAGCTCTCCAAAGGTCTATCCTTTGAGTTAAAGTGCTCCAGTGTGGATTTTTGGTTTCCATGTACATATGCACACCCCTGACTGTCTGGTGTATCCTTTCAAAAATCCCCGGCCATTTTGTGTATAAATAATTTGTTTTACCTTTTTCAATTGCTTGTATATCCTCATCTGATAATTTTCCCAGATGCTCTTTATCTTTCCTCAGGCCTTTTGATGCCATAAACCTGAAAAGAGTAAAGCGAATATCGTTTCCTCTGCCATCAGTACTGTCGTAATCTATCTTGCTTCTTTTATTCCAGGCTTCTCTCAACTCTTTCTCGGCAATGTATATATACGCGGGATTTCCATTCTCCCGAAGTTTTTCTTCTGTAATGTGTGTATAAGCTGTGCCTTCTTTTGAATGTGTGTCAAGTTTAGAAAAGTCAATTTCCGTCTTTTTCGTTTCAAGGCTGTTGATATAACTTACAACCAATGTTATAGCCACTGCTGAACCTATTAAGAGCAATGCAGTAGTTATTTTTACAATTATATTTTTATGTTTAAAAATAAGCCAGAAAGCCAGGAATACAATTACACCCGATAAAGAAACTAAAGCTGATAAAGCCCTTGTCAAAACCAGGAAATAAAGCATCCATAGTGACAAGACCAATGATACAGCCAGCCATATTCTTTTTTTTGTAATTTTCATTGTAAGATATGGCAGCATAAACATTGATAAGACAAGCATTTGATTGAAGTACAAATGATAAGAAAACAATAGAATCTTTCTCGGGTTGGAGATGTCATTTATCAGATAGTTAAAAAAGCTGATAAAAGAAACCGCCAAAACAGCAGCAATAAACAGGAAAAGAATAATGCGCACTTGCTTTAAACTCAGTTGCGGGGATGAAATTATAATAAATGTCAGTGTAAGAGTCGGCAGTTTATGTTTTAAGTCGGAACCCAGTGCATAATTAAGGTCATCAGTCCACAATAATCCAATAATGTGAATTGCGTAGATAAGAATAAATACCAGTGCAATTTTGTTGTTAAAAAACCTTTTAAGCTTTGTTTTATACCTGCCTTCAAGTATCCAGTTTCCTCCTAGAAAGAGCTGGGAAAAGCTAACCATAAATATTGAAGTAGGCAGTGAAGCAGCTAATAAGCACAGGCCGACAAAATAGACCATTGAATGAAATTGCTGCCTTTTTGCTAAAGCAATATTTATTAAATCCATTAGTGACTTTTTAAATTACTAAACGCAAAAATAATGTTAATATTGAAATGGGAGGTATTGTCAGATACTATTTTAAATCTAAGTAGCACAATTCACACAATGTGAGCTTTCCGGCCTAATCAGTATTCTGCCCAGTGGTATTTCTTTTTTACATTTTATACAAACTCCAAAGTCCGGGCTATCAATCTTTGATAATACAAATTTCAATTTGTTAAGTTTTTCTTCGGCTTGCCTGAGGGCTGCTTCAGTAATACTCCTGTTATTGATGGCATCCATACGCGATACTCTGCCGATAGCCACATCTGGCGCAACCGGCTTTGTCAGTTCCTTATACTCTTCAATCAACTTTTCAGTTTTAAGGATTTCCTCCTCAAGCTTTTTTTCTATTTCCTTAATGTTCATAAATGTTAGTCTTTGATAAGACAAATATAAAACTATTATTTTATTGCCGGGTGATATATAGCATTGCTGAAATTTAATGATTTTGTTTGGTTTAGGCAATGCCGGACTTGTTGTTTTTGCATCCTGACGGTGGCTTTATGGGTTGGTAGTGATTAAAATGGGATGTTGATATTAGTATTCCAAATCTATTTCCAAAACAATAAGAATTGACAGCCTCTCCAGACCCTTAGGG
>JAWOBS010000239.1:0-3250 GCA_046484145.1 Bacteroidales bacterium | reverse complement strand
TGATTAACAGTCAGATGCTCTAACCAACTGAGCTAAGGAGGAGTATACTTTTCTTTCTTTCTTTTCCTCCTGACCCTCTGATTAATCCCGAAGTTTCGGGACTCTAACCAACTGAGCTAAGGAGGAGTATGCTTTAAAGAGCGATTTTGCAATATTCAATTACATATCTCAAATTGAGCTGCAAATGTAGTAAAAATTTTTTTACCCTAAAATATTTTTTTTATTTTTTTCTTTCTCGTTAATAAAAGCGTGTTTCATCGATATTGGGTTGCGAAAAAATGTGCTCCGGATTAAATAAGGAAACATAAAAACCATATTTGTATTCATAACTTATCGTCCGTTTAATCCAGTATTTCACTAAATTTGCATTATAAAGAACCTGTGTTTTTTATATCCAAACATTAATGTGCCATATGATGAAAAAACTGACAAAAATTATTGCAACGATATCAGACAAAAGGTGTGATGTTGATTTTTTAAATTCTTTAAACAAGTCGGGCATGGATGCTGTAAGAATAAATACGGCCCATCAAACCCCTGATGAAAGCCTGAAAATAATAAAAAATGTAAGGGAAGTCAGTGACCGTATTCCAATTCTAATAGATACAAAGGGCCCTGAGATCAGGACCTGCCATGCTGAAGAGGACATCATAGTAAATACCGGCGATGTTATTAATGTAAAAGGTGATCCGGACAAAATATCTTCAAAAGAATGTTTGTATGTTGATTGCAGTAATTTTGCCAACCTGCTTGAAACAGGCAAAAGTATAATGATAGATGATGGTGATATAGAGCTTGTTGTATCGGAAAAAACGAACAATCACCTTGTTTGCACAGCAAAAAATAAAGGCATTATAAAACAGAGAAAAAGCGTTAACCTGCCAGGCACTCACGTTAACTTGCCCAGCCTTACCGATAAAGACAAAGAGTACATACAATTTGCTATTGACCATAATATTGCATACATCGCCCATTCTTTTGTAAGAAACAAGGAGGATGTAGTTGCAATCCAGGAAATATTGGATAAGGCAAACAGCCCGGTTAAAATTATTGCTAAGATAGAAAACCAGCAAGGTGTTGACAATATTGATGAAATCCTTGATCATGTTTATGGTGTAATGATTGCACGCGGAGACCTTGCCATTGAAATTCCTGCCGAGAAAATTCCGGGAATACAAACAATGATAATAAACAAATGCATTTTAAAGAAAAGAACCGTTATAGTTGCCACACAAATGCTGCACAGTATGATTATCAACCCCAGGCCCACGAGAGCAGAAGTCACTGACATAGCAAATGCCGTTTTCTTTGGTACTGATGCCATAATGCTAAGCGGAGAAACCGCTATTGGAAAATATCCTGTTGAATCTGTGCAAATAATGACCCGCACTGCAATAGAAACTGAAAAGGCTAAAAATTATTCTGCCGAACAGCAGGTCTTGCCACATGACAATGACATTTCTGTTTTCCTTTCAAAAACAGCAGTTCGCTCAATAGCAGCATTAAACACAAAAGCTATAATCACTGATACAGATACAGGAAAAACAGCAAGATATCTTGCAGCTTTCAGAGGGCGCACAACAATATATGCACAGTGTTATGACGCCAGGGTTGTCAGGGAGCTAGGCATTGTTTACGGCGTTTATGCTGATTTTATAGACGTGGAAACCTCGAAAAAAACATTTATAAAAACAACAATTAACAGGTTAATTGACAGGGACGAAATAAATCCTGATAATCTTATTGCTGTTTTAGCAGGTAATTTCGGGAAAAAGGCCGGGCCTTCATTTGTTGAAATCAGCACTGCTTCAAATCTTTTAATTTCATAGCTTTTTTAAGATTTTTATGTATTTTTGTTAGTTATTGCTTTGGTAAAAACATCAAAGAATAATAATTAATCCTAAAAACGGAGTAATTATGGCATTGGACATTAAGAACTTAACCACTGAGGATATCAGGGCTGCCATCCAGGAAGGACAAAATGACTTTCTGAAGGAAATTATTGAAGAGCTTTATCCGGCAGATATTGCTGAGATAATGGATGAGCTGTCACTTGAAGAGGCTAAGCACTTTTTCTCCTTATTACCGGCAGAGGATGCTGCAACCGTTTTGATGGAACTCGAAGAGGATGTCAGGGAGCGTTTTCTTGACTCTTTTTCTACAGAATCAATTGCCCGGTCATTTATTGACAATCTTGATTCTGATGATGCTGCTGACCTTATAAATGAGCTGCCAACCAGTATGCGTGAGGAAATACTTTCTCATGTTGAAGACAGGCAACAAGCCCAGGATATTGCAGATCTTATGGGCTACCCCACCAACAGTGCCGGTGGTTTAATGGACAAAGAATTCATTAAAGTAAATGCAAACTGGCATGTTGTAACCTGCATAAGGGAAATGAGAAAGCAAGCTGCCGAAGTAGAGCATATATATTCTGTTTATGTTGTTGATGATGATGATGTTTTAAAAGGAATACTTTCTTTAAAACAACTACTTATTGCTTCTCCAAGAACCAAGATAATGGAGCTTTATGATCCCGACATTATATCTGTAAAAGCACTTAACACCGGCGAAGAGGTAGCTTCAATAATGAACAAATATGACCTTGTTGTCTTGCCTGTTGTTGACGAAATTGGAAGGCTAATCGGACGAATTACAATCGATGATGTTGTTGATTTTATTAAAGAAGAAGCAGAGAAAGACTACCAGTTAATGTCAGGTATCAGCCAGAACATTGAATCTAAAGATAAGGTGTGGGAACTAATGCAAGGGCGTCTGTTTTGGTTGATCGTTGCACTGTTTGGCGGCATTATCGGCTCTCGTGTTATTGCCAATTACGAAGAGCAAATCAGCATACATCCTGAAATGGCTTTTTTTATGCCTCTTATTGCTGCCATGGGTGGTAATGTGGGCGTGCAATCTTCTGCGTTGATTGTAAAAGGCCTGGCAAATAACACTCTCAAAGCAGGCGGCATTATACCCAAGTTGGCAAAGGAATTATCTGTAGGCCTGTTTAACGGGCTTGTATGCTCGTCATTACTTATGGGATATAGCTTGATTTTTTCCCCATCATTTGCATTAAGCATAACAGTTAGTGTTGCCCTGATGTCTGTTATCCTTTTTGCTGCCATGTTCGGGACATTCGTGCCCCTGGCCCTGAACAAGCTTAAGATTGACCCGGCACTTGCTACCGGGCCCTTTATAACTACATCTAATGATATTGTCGGACTCTTTATTTATTTTATGATAG
>JAWOBS010000234.1:0-7513 GCA_046484145.1 Bacteroidales bacterium | reverse complement strand
GACAAGTCGAGCCATGTCCCCGCGGATACGCCATTTTAATTAATTATGGGCGGTCAAGTCCGACCAATGCAATGGGCAGTTGCGTCAAAACAACGAGATCTCTCACGTTCATTCGTGACGTGCAGGAGAATAATGTGCCTGGGAATTACAGAATTCGCTAGAACCGAAAGCTTATTGCATTTTTTCCTCTTCAGGTATACGGATTATTACTGGCTTGTTTTGATCGTTTAAAGCAGCCAGGGTAAATAAACCTTCAATTGCTTTTTCCTTATTATTTGAATTATTGTCGTTTAAATATATAATAACCATTATCTCAATCTTTGCATTGCAAATCCTGACTACTTTGCTTGAAATTTCAATGATATCGCCAAGGTTTATTGGCAATAAAAATTTTACTTTGTTTACATATGCTGTTACAATTTTCTTTTTTAGTAAATTACTGGCGGTAATATATGCTGCCTCATCCATCCATTTTAATGCAGTTCCCCCGAATAATGTATTATGATTGTTAAGGTCTTCATGCATTATAACCTTATACTGTATTGTTTGTGCTTCCATGAATATTATTTTTTACAAAATTATAAAAAAATATTTTGCAAATGAACAATAGTTCATTAATTTTGTAGCAAACAATAGTTCATTATATATGAGTCCAAGAATTAAAAGACTGAGAAAAATTTCTAATCCACCGGCAATAAAGGGATTAAAGCCCTATGGGCCGGATATTGACAAGCAAAAGTCAAAGATTGTAAGCCTTTTGTTTGAAGAGTATGAGGCTTTGAAATTATGCGATTATGATATGTATAATCATTTTGATGCATCTGTACTAATGGGTGTTTCCCGCCCGACCTTTACAAGAATTTATTCTTCAGCGAGACAAAAAATTGCTGATGCTTTGGTTGAGGGAAAGCAGATATCTATTGAAGGAGGCAAGGTTTATTTCGATAGTGATTGGTACGAGTGCTCTGCTTGCAATAGCAATTTTAATAATCCGGATAAAGATAAAAAAATCACTGTTTGCCCATTATGCGGCAGTGAAAAAATACAAAGCTTTGATATTAATGAAGAATCTCAGGCTTTAAATATTTCAGGATGTGAAGATGTATGTTTATGTCCGAAATGTGGTTTTGAGAAAAATCATAATCATGGTACACCATGCAATGAAATGAAATGTGAAGTTTGTGGAAGCTACCTGAAAAGAAAAGGTACTCCTAATTGTTAATTAAATAATTCATAAAACATGAAAATAGCAATAGCATCAACGGGAAATTCTCTTGATTCAACAGTTGACCAAAGGTTTGGGCGTTGTTCATATTTTGTAATATATGATAAAACAACTAAAGCCGTAGAGTTTATACCTAATCCTAATAAAGAAGCAGAAGAAGGCGCAGGCCCTGCTTCTGTGCAATTAATTGCATCAAAGAAAGCAGAAAAAATTGTATCAGGAGAATTTGGAATAAAGATTAAGTCATTGCTTGATCAGTTGAAAATTCAAATGATTGTTGTAAAAGAATCTGATAAGAAGATTTCAGATATAATTGAAATGTTAAATCATAATAGTTAAGATTATGCCAAAACTTGATCGCACAGGCCCTGAAGGGGAAGCTCCTCTTAGCGGCCGCAAACTGGGCAAATGCCGAAAATCAAGCGATGAGGAAAAACTAGAAAAGCTTGGCAAAGGCATGGGTAAAAAACGCAAATCAGGAGGTGGCTCCGGTTTGGGTAAAAGGTTAAAAAGTAATCAAAATAGTATAAACTAAACATAAAAGGAGGTTATTATGCCAGGATTAAATAAAACAGGGCCAATGGGAGAGGGCCCAATGACAGGCAGAAGGATGGGACAATGTACCAACTTTCAGCAAAAGTCAAAATCCCAAAATGAAGAAGGTAATACAAATAATGTTTTACCCGAAAGTGAAATGTATGGAAGAGGCCTTGCATTAAGACGCAGGTTTGGATTCCGTGGCCGTGGAAGAGGCCAGGGAAGAGGTTTTGGAGGAGAGTTTAACAGGTAAAAATTTAAAAAGTTTGTGATGAAAAAATGTATTGCTATTCCACTGGAGAATGATATCTTATGTCCTCATTTTGGACATTGTCAGAAGTTTGCCCTGGTTGATGTTGAAAACAATAAAACCGGCAACTACAGAGAGCTTGTTCCGCCGGAACATCAGCCGGGATTATATCCTAAATGGATTGTAGAATATGGCGTTACTGATGTAATTGCAGGAGGCATAGGACAAAAAGCTATTAATCTCTTCAATGATTTTCATATAAATGTATTTGCCGGTGCGCCTATAAAAGGGCCTAGAGAGTTGGTTGAAGATTTTTTGGAAGATAGACTGGAGCTTAATGCTAATTATTGTGACCATTAAAGAATGAAGTGTCGTAAAAAGCTTAAAATAGCAGTGGCTAGCGGTAAAGGAGGAGTAGGCAAAACTTTTGTTGCTACCAACTTGGTTTTTGCCTTAAATGATGATGGGTACCGGGTAAGCCTGGTTGATTGTGACGCAGAAGAGCCCAATGCTAAAGTGTTTTTTGATGCGGAGGTTGAGAAGCTTACTCCTGTTATGACATTAATACCTCATATTAATGAAAAGAAATGCGTCTTTTGCGGCAAATGCTATGAATATTGCAATTATAATGCAATTTTCTATTTGCCGGAACTTAAAACAATTAAGGTGCTGGATGATCTTTGTCATAGCTGTGGAGCATGCACAGTTGCATGCGTTCACGATGCGATTACAGAAAATGAAAAACAAATTGGTAAAGTAAGCCATTATAAAATTTTAAAAGATTCATATTTGGTTGAATCCTGTATGAATGTGGGTGTGTATTCCCCGGTACCTGTTATAAATAAAGCAATTCAAAGCTTAGAATGTGATATTTCTGTTTTTGATGCCCCTCCCGGAACTTCATGCCCTTTCATTCATACAGTTTCAAATTCTGATTTTGTTGTTCTTGTTACCGAGCCTACACCATTTGGGCTAAGTGACCTTAAACAGTCAGTAGAAACTCTTAGGCAAATGAATAAACCCTGTGGTGTTATAATAAATAGAGCCGGGATTGGAGATAATGGAGTTGCGAATTTTTTAAAAAAGGAAAATATACCTCTTCTTTTGGAGATCCCATTTGATAAGGAAATATCGTATTTTTATTCATGGGGAGAATTAATAGTAAAAGACAGGCCGGAATTGAAAGCGGGTTTATTGAAAGTTTTTAAATATATATGCGACAAATATGGAAATAGCTGTAATTAGTGGTAAAGGCGGAACGGGTAAGTCCAGTATAACTGCTGCACTGGCAACTATGCAAAAGGATATAGTTCTGGTGGATTGTGATGTTGATGCAGCTAATTTGCATTTGTTATTTAATCCATATAATCTTGATGAACAGGTTTATGTGGGTGGGCAGAAAGCAGTTATTAATTATGATTTATGTACCGCTTGTGAGCTGTGTGTTAAGCATTGTCGCTTCAATGCTATTAGTGTTTTAGATTCAAAAGTTATTATTAATGAAAATAATTGTGATGGATGTAAATTGTGCTCACGTATTTGTCCTGAAAATGCAATAAATATTGTTGATAATGATAAAAGCAGAATGTTTTCAGGGGATTTTAGAAAGGGGAAGATGGTTTTTGGAAGGCTTGCCCCGGGTGAAGAAAATTCAGGTAAACTTGTTAATCTTGTTCGTGAGAAAGCTAAGGATATTTCTAAATCTCAAAATATTAACACAATCTTAATTGATGGCCCTCCGGGAATTGGTTGCCCGGTTATATCAACGATTACCGGTGTTGACAAAGTAATTGTTGTAACCGAACCATCTATCTCGGGTTTCCACGATTTTAAAAGAGTTTTGGAAATTATTTTAAAATTTGATCTGCAAGCTAGTGTGGTCATAAATAAGTGCGACCTGAATACACATGTAGCATCTATGATAAAGGATCATTGCCTTGTGAATAATGTAAAGGTCATTGGTGAGATACCTTACGATCAGTTACTAGTAGACTCAATGGTTAATTGCAAAAGTATTTATGAATATGCACCTGAATCTGAAACTACAGCATTAATTCTTGAAATCTCAAAAATTGTTTTTAATGGTAAAACATAAAAAGGAAAAAGGATATATTCATCTTTATACCGGAAACGGCAAGGGGAAAACCACTGCTGCAATTGGATTAGCCTTGCGCGCAGTTGGAGCCGGAAATAAAGTCTTTATTGCACAGTTTGTTAAAGGAATGAATTACTCTGAGCTTAGTGCATTAAAAAGATTTCCTGAAATAACAGTAAAACAGTTTGGCTTAGATTGCTTTATAGTTAATAAACCATCACAAAAGGATATTGATGCTGCAGTTAAAGGTTTTAATGAAATTAAGAAAGTAATTAAAAAAAATGCCACTAATGTGCTTGTCCTTGACGAAATATGCATTGCCCTGTATTATCATCTGATTGATATTAATGATCTGATAAGTTTAATAAACGACAAGCCGCAAGAAATGGAAATTATAATGACCGGCAGGTATGCACCGGCAGAATTAATAAATATTGCAGATCTCGTTACAGAGATGAAAGAAGTTAAACATTATTTTAAAGAAGGAATTATTGGAAGAATAGGAATAGAATTTTAATTATATAATTTAAAAATGAAGTAAAATATGAAAACATCAGACAAAGGATTTAACACAAAACTTATTCACGCAGGAGCATTTGAAGATGAATTTGGAAGTGCAACAGTGCCAATTTATCAAACATCAACCTTTAGATTTAAAAGTGCACAACATGGCGCTGATTGCTTTGCCGGAAAAAGCGATGGATATATTTACACAAGGATAGGTAATCCAACTACCAGGGCACTGGAAAAAAACATTGCCGAACTTGAAAATGGATATGATGGAATAGCGACAAGCTCCGGAATGGGTGCTGTTAGTACAATTTACATGGCTTTGCTTGGCGCAGGCGCACATATTGTTAGCTCCGATGCTGTCTATGGCCCGGCAAGAGGAATACTTGAACAGGATTTTTCAAGGTTCAATGTTGAAGCTACATTTGTTAATACTTCAAATGTTGAAAATATTCGTAAGGCAATTAAACCAAATACAAAAGTTCTTTATATAGAAACGCCCGCAAACCCAACAATGGAACTGACTGATATTAAAGAATGCTCAAAAATCGCAAAAGAGCATAATTTGTTATTGGTAGTTGATAATACATTTAGCTCACCATATCTGCAAAAACCTTTGGACCTTGGAGCTGATGTGGTTTTTCATTCAATTACAAAGTTTATTAATGGCCATGCAGACATTGTAGGTGGCGTTATTGTTGCAAAAGATCCCGAATTATATAAAAAAATTCGTCATTCTATGACATACTTAGGCTGCAATATGGATCCAACACAATCGTTTATGGTAATTAGAGGTGTGAAAACTTTAGCCGTAAGGATAGAACGGGCACAGGAAAATGCTATGAAAGTTGCAAAATTCCTGGAAGCTCATCCTAAAGTAGAATGGATAAAATACCCCGGGCTTGAATCGCATCCTCAGCATGAACTTGCTAAAAAGCAAATGAAGGGATTTAGCTCTTTAATGAGTTTCGGATTAAAAGGTGGTTTTGATGCCGGTAGAAAGCTGATGGATAATGTTCATCTTGCTATGCTTGCTGTTTCTTTGGGTGGAGTTGAAACCCTGATCCAGCATCCTGCATCTATGACACACTCTGCAGTTAGCAAGGAAAATAAACTTGCAGCAGGTATTACAGATGACCTTGTTAGATTATCTGTTGGCATCGAGGATGTTGATGATATTATTAGCGATTTAAAAATTGGTTTGGATAAAATATAATATTTATGGCTTTATTTGAAAAAATAGAACTGCCTGATGTGAAAAACATTATTGCAGTTGCCTCAGGAAAAGGAGGAGTGGGTAAATCAACTGTGTCGGTAAATCTATCTGTGGCACTAGCCAGGAAAGGCTTTAAAGTTGCACTGGTTGATGCTGATATATACGGCCCGTCAATCCCAAGAATGTTTGGTATAGAAGATGAAAAGCCGGAAGGTACTGCTTTTAGCGGTAAAGAATTTATTTTACCTATCGAAAAAGAGAATATAAAAATAATTTCTATCGGGTTCTTTGTTTCTAATAATCAAGGACTTATCTGGAGAGGGCCTATGGCAGCAAATGCTATAACCCAGTTGTTCGAAAATACCTGGTGGGGTGAAACAGATTATATGATAATCGACTTTCCCCCCGGAACCGGTGATATTCAATTAACAACAATGCAAAAGCTGAAGTTAAGCGGAGCGGTTATTGTTACTACTCCACAGGAAATTTCACTTAATGACGCACGAAAAGCAGCATCCATGTTCTTAAACCCCGGATTGAATGTGCCGATACTGGGCGTGGTTGAAAATATGTCATGGTTTACTCCGGCAAAGCATCCTGATGAAAAGTATTATCTGTTTGGAAAGGCCGGCGGCCAAAAGCTTGCCGATGAGTATAAAACCCGTTTGCTTGGACAAATTCCCTTAGTCGCTGAGGTCGGAGAGGCCGCTGAAAAAGGCCGAAATGCTTTTTCAGATAATAACAGTATTATTGCTTCTGCATTTGAAGATGTTGCAGAAAAGTTGATGAGTGAGTAGTTGTTAATTATTATTGTAGTTTATTAAAAAAGCCCGAAAACGATTATGTTTTCGGGCTTTTTATAATATTTGAAATATTATTATTTTTTTGCTTCTGAGTATCGTTTTTCAACTTCCTCCCAGTTAATTACATTCCAGAAATTGTTTATGTAATCCGGACGGCGGTTTTGATATTTTAAATAGTATGCATGTTCCCATACATCTATTGCTAATATTGGAACGCCCTTCACTTCTGCAATATCCATCAAAGGATTATCCTGGTTTGGTGTACTTGTAACTTTCAACTCACCATTACCATCAACAATTAACCAGGCCCAGCCACTGCCAAATCTAGTTGCAGCAGCAGTGTTAAATTCTTCCTGGAATTTTTCAAAATCACCAAACTTATTTTCAATAGCTTTTAATAAATCACCTGATGGCCTGCCTCCTCCATTAGGGCCTAAAACTGTCCAGAATAATGTGTGATTCCAATGTCCACCACCATTATTTCTTACACCTACCGGGTATTTGCTCATGTTTTTAAAAAGCTCTTCTAATGGCTTATTTGCAAAATCTTTTCCTTCTAATGCATCATTTAATTTATTTACATATGCCTGATGGTGCTTAGTATGATGTATTTCCATTGTCTGTTTGTCAATATATGGCTCCAATGCATCGTATGCATATGGCAAAGCGCCTAATTCATGTTTTGTACTCATAACTTTATCTGTTTTTTTTGTTTCTAAATTATTTTTTTCATTTTCATTTACCTGTCCACATGATACTAGTGTAAAGGCAATTAGCAGTGCCGTTAAATAAGGCAGTGATGACCTGCTGCCCTGCCCCGCTGTTTTTCACAGGTCGCCGGAGGTCGCGGCATGAAGAAAAAACGCGAAGATCAGAT
>JAWOBS010000161.1:0-14954 GCA_046484145.1 Bacteroidales bacterium | reverse complement strand
CCTCAGCCAATTCCTCGAAGAGACCGGATTCGGCAAAGCGGCTCTGGTTGGCGTACAGGGCGTCATACATTTCCCAGAATTTACCTTGTTCGCCGGCGGCCAGGGCAGCGCGAGCGGCAGGCTCACTCTGTTCCTGGAAGGGAAGGGGGAAGTTTTTGTAAGCAATTGTAGCAACACTGTAGCTCACGGGTGCAACCCAATTATATTCTTTATACTCATAAGCAATTACACCGGCTAATGCAAAGGCTGATGCTGCATGTCCGCTTGGGAAAGAGGTGTGTTCTGTTTTAAATGATGGGCCATACCAAATGTTTTTATCATAAGAGTCCTGATCATGAGGCCTTTCCCTGTGCGCCAGGAATTTTGGCACATAGCTTATTGCCCTGGCAATTATAAAAGCTTTTGTACTTTGAAGTGCAGCATGTGTGTGCTTGGTGTTGCCCTTGGAATAGGAATAGAGCCATAAAGTCGCCAGTATAGGAACAGCAGCATAGCCGCCGGTTACGGGTTCCAGGAAATACTCACCGACATTACTAATATCTTTGTTGTAAATCTTTCTTATATACGATTGGATTTCTTCATCATAATGCCATGCCAGCAATCCTGCTCCGGCAATTGAACCGGTAATAAGCCATTCTTTTTGTCCAAAGTAAAAAGGCGATCTAACAGTGTTGATACCATCATACAGGTATGATTTTAAATAGGTTTTTCCGGGGTAAGTATATTTTTCCGGCACTACTTCCTGGGAGTGAAGATTCCCGTGGAGAATTAATGTAAATGCCAGGCAAATAAAAAATATATTTAATACTAATCTCATTTACCGGGCTCAGTTTTTTTTGCTTCTTCCCAAAAGACATCCATTTCAGCTAAAGACATTTTTTTCATGTCTTTTCCGTTTTCTTTTGCATTTTTTTCAAGGTGTTCAAAACGGTGTATGAATTTTTTGTTTGTTCTTTCTAATGCATTTTCCGGGTTCACATCTATAAAACGGCTGTAATTTATTAAGGCAAATAGAAAATCTCCAAATTCTTCTTCAATTTTTTCAGGGCTTTCTCCGGATTCTACTTCTGTTTTTAATTCCTGGAGTTCTTCCTGCACTTTTTCCCATACCTGCTCCGGTTTTTCCCAGTCAAATCCTACACCACGTGCTTTTTCCTGTATTCTGTATGCTTTAATCATTGCGGGTAAAGAAGCCGGTACTCCTGATAGTACTTTCTTTTTGGCGCCTTCTTTAAGCTTTATCTTTTCCCAGTTTTCCTTAACCTGCTCGTCATTATCAACATGAACATCGCTGTATATGTGTGGATGCCTTCTTATAAGCTTACTATTGATGCTTTCTAAAACATCTTTTAGTGTAAAGGAATTATTTTCGGAAGCTATTTTAGAATAAAAAACAATATGAAGGATAAGGTCGCCAAGTTCCTTTTTGATCTCATCCATATCTTTTTCAATGATAGCATCAGCAAGTTCATAAGTCTCTTCAATGGTAAGATGTCTTAGGCTGTCAAATGTTTGCTTTTTATCCCATGGACAATTTTCACGCAGTTCGTCCATTATCTCAATGAGCCTGGAAAAAGCTTCTAGTGTTTTATTCATTTTTGTTTTTGCTGCAAAGTTAATAACAAAAATGTTTATATATATTAAAGGATAATTTCTTATTTAATGGACTGGTGTTTTATTGAGGTAGTGATAGATTTCGTTATTCCTCGCACTCTTATTTATTGCGGTAAGCCTCAGCTAACTGCTGGTTAATCCTGCTTAAATTTTTTTGTTTACAACTGATCGCTTTTAATAAATCTCCGGAGGCATTGCGTCAAGTGTATGAAAGTTGATAAAGCTTGTTTGGCCGGGTTTTATATTTGTCTTTAAATTAACCGTTCGGGCTGTGTTGCCATTTCTGTTTATCAGTTCCAAAGCTAATTGCTGTTGGCCCTTTGGTAGTTGTATCCTGGTATAATAAATTGAATGAGGTAAGGTTTGCCAGTTTCTGGTATCAGCTTGTTCACTTATTGTTCCTGCCAGTCCGAGAATTGCTCCTATACTTTGATTTTCTTTTCTTACAACTGCTTCTGTAGTTTGCTTAACAGCAAGCCTTAACAATGCCTTGCCGAACTCCCTGAGCATTCTGTCTTCCAATGATTTAAAAGCGATTGCATTAATATCCTGGGCGTGTTGAAGCTTATGTGTAGCACTATTTATTCTTATTCTTGCGGCATGGTACACTCTTCTTCTTTCAACAAATTTAGGAAAGGCAATTTTCAGAGTTTTTAAATCTCCAAGAGTATTCGAAGGATTTTGTCCCGGGCTAAGATGAAAATCGAAAGAAAGCCCTAATTCTTCATTAACAAATGTCACTTGTCCGCCCGAACCTCTCACAGCAACAAAGTTTATGCTCCATTCTTCCTTAACAGGTCCAAGCCCATTTTGCCAGAAAAAAACAAGCTCACCTTCTCCGTTTTGATCTTTGTGTTGATAAGTTGTTTCAAACAATGATTCATAAAATTCGACCTGATCTTTGAATCCATTTTTGTATGCTGTTCTAAGCAGGTCTTGTTTTAGTTGCTCGGGTGCATCTACGCCAAACAGCTCTTGATAATCTTCTGAGTAGGCATTGTATGCGTTTCGATAAGCAACAAAAGCATTATTATACTCTCCTGTTGCATCATAAATTATACCCATAAGATTGTGAATAAAAGCATCTCTGCGATATCGCCTATTGCTTTTAAATTTATCGTTCAATACATTCAGCTTATTATTCATCCTGCGGCACTCTACAAGAGCGGCGTCATAATTTTTAAGCTGAATAAAATTCATCGCTTTATAATAATGGATAAGCAATAATTCAAAATCTTCTCCTTTGTATTCGGTTACTTTTGGATTGCTAAATAAGGCAAGGGTTTCATTTAAATAATCTTTAAGATAATCTTCTCCAAGAATATAAGCTTCCTCAAAATACTCATTACTTTTGTAATAGTTTCCCAGTAGGTGGTTTACTGTCCCCTGGTTCATTAAATACAGTATTTTGTTTCGTTTCTTTTTGGCTTTCTTGTCATTATCAAGGATTTGGGCGGCTTCTTCAAGCCTGCCGGATGCAAATAAGTTGTTGAACTCCCGGTGTTTTTGATAATATGTTCGGCAGGAAGGAATAACCAACAACACAAAAAGAAAAGCGAATAATACTTTTTTACCCATGACAGCAATCTGATAAAACAAAACCCCACCAAAAGAGATGGGGTTTTAATATTAATATATCAAATTAGTTTCTAACAGTTTTTTTGATTTTCTTTTCTCCAAGCCAGACTTTCTCGTTAGTTGCCATATCAGAAAGCTCGAGGTTTACCTGGTAATAAATAACCTTTTCTCTGCCATGTTCGTCAACTATTGAGTTAATTGTACCGGTAACCATATAGTCAGCACCTAGCTCTTTTCTCCACTCAGCAACAGTTTCCGGCGATGCAAATTCATGTTGGTCTGCTCTTTCTTCGCGAATTCTTTCTCTAAATTCAGCTCCCTGAACAACTCTTACCAGTCCTGTATTAATAAATTCTTTTTCCATGTTGCGAATAAAAGTCTCGGCATCGATATGCTCGTGAGTACGGTTTTTCACATCACTAATAATAATAACCGGTTGTCTGTCATGCTTGTTTTCAAAGCGAGATAACCATGGACGGCTCAAGGCGTCATAAATCATTTCTTCAGCAACAAGGCGGCTGTCGGTGTCGTTCCAACGGCCACTTAAATCTATTGTACTATCAGGGTCAACCCGGGAAACTGTTCTTTGATGGCAAGAAGTTATGCCTAATATAAGAAGAGTCAAAAATGCAATAAAATAGAACTTTTTCATAGCGTTATTTTTTTAAGTTATACATGAATATGCAAATCAAAATGAGTGCCAAAAGTACATAAAAAATCCAAATCGTGTAATAAAAATTACAATATCCATTTATCTAACATTGATTTGAATATTTTTTCACGATAGGGTTTTTCCAGGAAATCGTCCATGAAGTTAGCTTTGTAATCAATGATGTTTGATAGTTCTTTTTTTCCTGCCAAAGCTATGAAAGGTGGTGTTTTTCCAAATTTTTGCTGTAGTTGTATTTTTAAGTTATATATATCAATGTCAGGCAAATATGGATCACAGAAGATGATAGAATGTTTGTTTTGGTCAAAAATTTCAAGGGCTTGTTTACCGGTTGTTACAGTTTCTGATTTAACATTGTGGCTGCTTAATATTAGTGAAAGAATTTTTTGATTAGTTGACTTGCTGTCAATGATTAATGCAAGCGGATATTTTTTTCTCAAATAATGATATTTTTTTTTGTCAAGAACTTGTGTTCTTTTTAATTTAATAGGAATTTTAAACCAAAAATGGCATCCCTGTTCTTTGTTGTTTTCGGCACCTATTCTACCTTTGAGTAGTGTAACAAGTTGTTTGCAAATATTTAAGCCAAGGCCCATCCCGTCATAAGTTCTTGTGAGGGAGGTGTCTGCTTGTGTGAATCTATCAAAAATTGAATTAATCCTGTCTTCTGATATACCAATTCCGGTATCCCAAATATCAAAAACCAGTATTTTATTATCTCCTGCTGTGTTTTCTACCGAAGCAGCTATTGTTACTTCTCCACCTTTTTTATTGAACTTAATAGCATTTCCAAGTAGGTTTGATACAATCTGACTAATTTTTAGTTCATCTGCTTCAATTAAATAATCTATATTTTGAGAAGGTTTTACTTCAACAAACAAATTCATTTTTTTAGCAGAAGCTGAAAATAATTCTACTTGTTTGTTAATCATTTCATAAACCCAAAAATTCTTGAGGTTTATTTCACCTTGCATTTTGTCAAGTTTAGAAACTTCCAGTATGTTATTGATAAGATATAAAAGATGATTTGATGATTGCTGGATGATATTCACCAGTTCTTTTTGATCTTCAGTAAAATCATTTTTTGATAACATATCCAGAACACCAACTATTCCGTTTAATGGAGTCAGCATTTCATGGCTCATGTTTGCAAGAAACTGCTGTTTATGCTCTGTAGTTCTTTTTATTATTTCCAGTTCCTTTTTTAAAGCAGTGGTTTTCTTTTTGTGAGTTATGTTTCTTGAAACACCAACTGAGCCAATGATATTGCCATCATTGTCTTTCAAAGGAGAACCACTTACTAATAGAGATATTATATAACCATCTTTGTTTTTGATATTTGCCTGGTAGGTGCTGGAAATATTTTTTTCCCTGGCTTTTATAACTTTTTTAATATTATCTGTCTCCTCTTTGTCCGGCATTAAAACACTGATATTTTTATTAATAAGTTCTTCTTTGCTGTATCCGGTGATCATACATAAAGCTTTGTTTATATATGTAATTGTTCCATCCGAAGTATTTGCCATAACTCCTTCAGACATATTATCCAGTACTTTTTCATATTCACTCTGGCTTTTATGTATTAACTCTTTTGTGCCGGCTGAAGACAGAGCCAGCGACAACATTCGGATGTAAACTTCTAATAAAGAGGTTGAAATGCTTTGCTTTTTTCTTAGCATAACAACGATATTCCCATATAATTCATCTTCATGGTACATGTTGCAAACGAAGACTTCATTAATATGCAAGTTTTGTAATAATTCGTTATAATTTTTCCCGGGAATATTATGGAAAAACAATGTTTGAAGCTCCTTTGTAATATTAATTACAGGCTTAGAAATAAGTTCTTTGTATTTTTTGCTTGTTTTCTTCAGTTGAATACTGCTTTCCAGCTTGTTTTTATCTGAAGCTTTTTTCGCTTTTTCAACTAAGGACGTAACTCCAAAGGTGCCTTTTGGAATCAGGGATTCTGTTTTAGTGTTATAGGCGAAAATGAAAATGATAGAATCTCCAGTGAAATCAAAGGTTTTTTCAGCAGTATAATTTAAAATGTCATCTTTTGTTTTGAGATCTAAAATATCATTAGAAACCTCTGATAATAAATTCAAATGAAAGTTGTTTGATTCAAAATCCTTTTTACTGATATTTTCTACCCTTTTGTCTTTCATTTGGCTAAATTAGTAAAAAAATATTTTATTATTAAATAACTGTTTTTTATATCTCTCAAACGCTATTTTATTCTGTTATGGTATTTTTTCAAATATTGCTTGCAGAAAGAATGAAAAAGATTAATGTCATCTTTACCCATTGACATAAGCCTTTCCATAATTCTTGGATAAATAATTCCGTTTGGTTTTATGTTAACATCAAGAAGTACTTGATTAGCTTTATCTTTAACAACTGATAACTCACCTTTTGGTGCTGTCTCCTGTTTGTTTTTTTCAAAGCTTAGAGTGAGCTTTGAGAGATATGTTGAATATACCATTACCGCTTGTCCTAAATTGAGTGACGGATATTTGTTTATCATAGGAATTGTGGAAAACACATCGCAAAGAGCTAATTGGCTGTTGCTTAAGCCGGATTCTTCTCCGCCAAAAACAATTGCTACATTGCTGATAGTGTCACCTTTGGCAATTATCAAATCCGGCAAAGTGCCTACGGGATGATAATTAAGAGAGACATTTCTTTTTTTTGCTGCTGAGCCTATTAAAAAGGAGATATCTTTTTTGGCGCTTTCAAGATCAGAAAATATCTTTGCCGACTCAAGAATATCATTAGATCCATGTGCAATTGCTTTTGCCTTATTGCTAAGATGATCACAAAGTGGAGCAACTAGCCGTAGTTCATGTATGCCCATAGTTTTTATTGCCCTTGCTGCTGCACCAACATTTTCTTCCCGGGCACTATCGCATAATATAAAAGTTATTTGCATATTATTCATTAAACAAAAATAGCAAACAAATCTAATATAATCTTCTGTTTTGTTTGGCCCGGAAATAAAAAAGAGCACAAGTGTTATGTAGTGATTGCTTGTGCTCTTGAAAAGAAAAAATCTATAAAAAATTAATTTACAATTAGTTTTTCTATGAAAAATGTGTTGTTATTTGAAACATTAAGGATGTATATACCTTGTTGTAATTTGTTTAGGTTAATATTAAAGTCGTATTGATTTGTGTTATTTATGTTTATCTCTTCCGAAAAAACTTTTTGACCATTAATACTAAAAAGTTCAATTACGGCTTTTCCCTGCATGTTTGATAATTTCAAGTTAACAATATCTGTGGCCGGGTTGGGGTAAAGTGCAATCTTTTCCTGTTTGTCACCAGGCATATCATAATAATTACCTAGCTGGAATACAGCTATAAGTGTATGGTCTTTATCAACATTAAACATATAATTTTTATCTGCTGATACAATTTCTCCATTATCTTTCCAGTGAATAAAGCTCCATCCCTCATTTGCTTCAGCACTTACAGTAATCTCTGTTCCATAATCCATGTATCCTCCACCGCTAACTGTGCCGCCTTCCATTGGATTTGCAAATACCTGTATAGTGTGTTTCTTTAATAAAAAGTTTGCAGTTAAATTGGTGTTTTCTGTAATTTGAAGGTTAAATTCCGGATTAGTAGAAAGTATTTTGTTTTCATCTTCCCAGTATAAAAAGAAATATCCTTCAGGAGTAGAGGTTGAGATGTTCGCTATATCGCCATTATAATAGTATCCACTTCCGGTTTGATTACCGGTTCCCTCAGGGTTTGAAGTGATATCTAACAGGTATTCACTTTCAGTAAAGACTGCTTTTAACACAATATCTTCGAGGATATGCATTTTCTCAGTTGGAAATTCGGAGAGAATCTCAGAGTTTACTTCATAGTGAGAGAAATCCCAGTTTTCGCCGGGGGTGGCAGTTATGGTTATAAAAGTACCATAGTTATAAGTGTAGTTTCCTGCCGGCAGACTGGTAGACCCGTTTCCTTCAATTTCTATATCAACTTGTACGGGATCAATTGATAAAATATTTACATCAACAGCTTCCGACAATTCTGATTCGCCTTCCGGGTTTATATATACAGCCGACACACTGTATTCATGATTACCAACAGGAATTCCTGTGTCAACAATTTCTGTTCTTGTTGTTGTGCCTCCAGTGAAAGTTCCATTGCGATATATCTTGTAATACTGCACCTCCGGAGTATTTTCACTACTTGCCGGCTCTTTCCAGCTTAAATGTGCTGTATGAGAATCTGTATTTATAAGTATAAGGTTTGTAGGACTTGCAAAATCTGCGTCATAGTAGCCTTCAATTTTTATGCTGTCAATGCATATGCCCTCACTGCCATTGGCAGTTGCTTCAAAGGCTATCTGAAACTTTTTTGATATTTCAGGTAGGATGATATCTGCATATGTCCAGTCAGATTTATTTGAGGCAAATGTTTCTTTAAGCTCCCATTCTGAATTTTTATAAGCCTTTGTATAAACTCTGAGGGTATCCTGATTTTTATTTGCCGAGTTGGTATAGTAAAAGCTTAGTCTGCCATTGTCTTTATTGTCAAAACTAATGTCAGGTAAAATTATTCTTGTTGAATTGCCCGGATTTTCTGATTTGAATAACAAATTGTAATTTCCTGAATATGGGCTGTCAGGTGAATTATTGTTGTTTCCATAAGCTGCTTGCCAAAATGCGTGGCCGGTAATAACTTCCTGTTCCCAGCAATTTATAATCTCATCATCATTAAATTCTTCAATATATGGAAGTTCGCTTATATTATAGCAAAAAGTAACAGCATTGGCTGAGACTCCGGCAGAATAATTCAAATTATTGTCAAAAGACCATGCTTTATAGTAGTAATTAGAATTATAGTCCAGGTTCTCATGTATAAAATTTTCTTCATGTCCGATATATAAAATTGTTCCACCTCCTTCCAATTCTTCACCTAGCGTATATGCATCTTCGGGCTTGCCAAATTCATCATTAGAATTATAAGCAACGATAATATTTTCTCCTTTCGAATTCAGTCCCCAGCTTAGCAATATTTTTGAGTCACTTAATGCCGTAGCTTTAAATCTGCTTGGATCATGTACTTCATAAGAGGAATAGTAAATTCCCGGTAATTCAGGCAAGTCCAAATTATCCGGGTCTAACCAGGTTTTAAGTCTGGTGTTGTCGGTTCCGCCACCTGTCCATGACATGCCGAATTTGCCGTACCAATCCGGATGTGAATTATTGCAAGCCGCATAACCACCATGTAATTGTCCAATAATTTTGCCGCCGGAATCGAACAAAGGAGAGCCGGAAGATCCGGGTTCAGTTGTTGTGCCTCCGCTCCAAACTATTCTCCAGTGTGTTGAGCCGGAACCGGGATAGCCTAAATATGCTGAAGTTTCCACTCCATCCAGGGCATAGCTGAATTTCTTTATATCTCCTTTGGGATGATGCACAGCAATAATAGTTTCATCCAGGATTGATTCGATGGTTCTGTTCCATCCTGCAAAAAAGGGATTATAATCTTCCGGGATAGCTTGGTTAAGCTCCATAAGCCAAAAGTCAGTGTCAGGATTTCTGGCTATTGAGACTGCGCCACTCATTGAGTCATAGGATGGTGATGATGATGGATTATCACAGTACTCACTTTGCCAGTTAAACCAGACAACCACTGTAGATGGTGTTTTATAGCAATGATTAGCTGTTAAAAGATATGGTGAAAAATCTTCTCTTACATTATTAATAATGGATCCTGAACAAAAGGCATTGCTACCTGTAAGCAATAGCACTGCTGAGTTTACCTGGTCTTGCCAGTCATCTGCTTCAGGACATGCAACGTTTAAGTTACAGCTTCCCGAATGGCCGAAACCTTTTACATAATCATAAGGGCTTCTGTATGCATGAGTGACTGTTGAAATATTAAGTTCACCCGGAAATTCTGCATTGCCGGGCTCCAAATATTCTATAATAATATTATCACCTTTTACCAGGGTAGTGGCGAAATATCCGTCATCCTGATTGTTAAGCTCTGTGAAAGCTCCCAGAACATCGCTTCTGTCCGTGTTATATATAAATAACTGAGCGTTTTCCGGTAATTTATACTTGTTGAATGTCAAGTTCAGGCTTAATGCCCCCGATGAGGAAATGCCAAGTTGCCATAATTTGTCGCCGTTTTTTAGTTTCTTCCAAACTCCTGAATTTTCCGGGGATAAGTCAACTTCTATGTTATCTCCGAATCGCCATGGTATTCCCGGCATTGTGTCAAAAACTGCATCTTCAGCAATAAGCTTTTCTTTATCAATTTCTGATAATGTGATAATAGGAATGGTGGCCCTGTCTTCATCTAATAAAAATCCCGGTGGTGTTGCAGGCTTACTTATTTGAGACTGGGCCTTTACAGCAAAAAGTGCTAATAAAATTGTTACAAATAGTAATTTTTTCATCTTTTTAATTTTTTTCAGGTTTTGTTTTTTCTTTGCAAATATCTAAAAAAAATATTAATTTGCAACAAAAATATCACAATTAGTGTAAAATATTAGTTTATTTGACTAAGAAAAGCCTTGAGTATATGATAAAATTCCCGTGGTTTATCGGCATGAAGCCAGTGTGTTGCTCCATTTATAGTTTTAATTTCTGCATATGGAAAATATTTTTTTATAATATGCATCTCATTTAATGTAATGTAATCAGAACGGCCCCCTTTAATAAACAGTGCTTGTCCTGTATAAGGCTTGTCGGGAATAATTTCTTTACCAATTTCTTCCATATTATTTATAACTGCATCCAGGTTTGTTTTCCATCCGAATTCATTTTTATTTTTCCAGTATAAGTTTTTCATCAAAAACTGTAATAGTCGTTCGCTTCTTATATCTTTTGACAATATTTTCTCAACATCCGAGCGCGATTTTTGTTGTGCCAGATCAACTGCATTCATAGCATTAATAATCATTTCATGCTTATTTTCCGTGGCGGAAGGGCTAATATCTGCAACTATTAATTTGTTTACTTTTTCGGGGTAATCAAAAGCAAATTGCATTATTGTTTTGCCTCCCATCGAATGGCCAATTAGATGTGAAGAATTTATATTATGCTTATCGGTAAATTCCAGGAGGTCATCGCTCATAGCCTGGTAATTAAAAATGTCACTTTTTCCTGATCTGCCATGGTTTCTTTGATCTACCAGGTATATTGTAAAATCATCGGAAAGTTTTTTCCCAATAGTGATCCAGTTATCCAGCATGCCAAAAAGGCCATGTAGAATAATAACCGGTGGGCCATCACCAAGTTTTTTATAATTTAATTCCATAAAAATATCTTAAAATTTTACAAATAATGGACATAACAGCCTTATACAAAAATAATTTAAAATAGGATATTTACAGGATTAAAGATATACAGATTATAACACTTGATAATGAACTATTGTTCCGGCATGTGTTCAGTTATGTCTCAAAAAAAATTACTGAAGTTGTTTTAAATAAAGCTGTATTGTATTTTCTAGCCCAAAATATAATGCATCACTAATAAGGGCATGTCCAATTGAAACTTCCAGAAGGCCGGGAATGTTTTCTGCAAAATATTTCAGGTTGTCAAGGTTTAAGTCATGGCCGGCATTTAATCCCAAACCAGCTTCATTTGCAGCTTTTGCGGCTTTAATAAATGGTGCAATTGCTTTTTCTCTGTCTTTGTAGTAACCAACAGCATATGGTTCAGTGTATAATTCAATCCTGTCTGTGCCAATTTCTGCTGCCTTGAATATCATATCAGGATCTGTTTCCGTAAATAAAGAAACCCTTGCTCCATAACTATTTAGTTCAGCAATTATGTCTTTTAGAAATGATTCATTTTTTTTGGTATCCCATCCGGCATTTGATGTAAGCGCATCAGGTGGGTCAGGCACAAGGGTTGCCTGGGCTGGCTTTATATCTTTAATGAGTTTTAAAAAACTTTTTGACGGATATCCTTCAATATTAAACTCAGTGGTGATTACTTCTTTTATATCGTAAACATCTTTTTTAGTTATATGCCTCTCATCAGGACGAGGATGCACTGTAATGCCTTGTGAACCAAATCTTTCACAATCTATTGCTGCTTTTACTACATTTGGAATACTTCCTCCCCGTGCATTTCTGAGAGTTGCAATTTTGTTAATATTTACACTTAGCCTGGCCATGATTTTTTTTGCAAATCTAAATAAAAATGTTTTAACACTATTAGAAACAACCGGGAATATTAAAAAAATTTTAGCCTTTACCAAAATTATTATTTATGCGTATTTATGAGTAATTTTGTTGTAACAAATTAAAAACAAAAAATATGCTGGCAAAAGACCTTGTAGGTGATAGCATAACTACATTAAAGACTTCTGATAGTGCAGAATTAGCATTAAGCATCATGGATGAGCTTAAAGTTGCTCATTTACCCATTGTGAATAATGAAACATTTTTAGGTTTGATATCCGAAGATGATATTTTTGAAATCAACAAACTTGATGAACCTATCGGCAGCTATAATTTATCTCATACCGGGGCGTATGTTGTTGTGAGTCAGCACATATTTGATGTTATAAGGCTGGCAAACGACCAGGAATTATCTTTGGTACCTGTTATTGATACTAAAAAAAATTATTTAGGATGCATTACCCTGCAAGATCTTGTCAGGCACTTTGTTAACATAACTTCAATAAATCATCCTGGAGGAATTATTGTTTTGGAAGTTAATACGCATGACTATTCTTTGAGTGAAATAGGCAGAATCGTTGAATCCAACGACGCAAAAATTTTAAGTTCGTATCTTTCCTCTTTTAATGATAGCAGTAAACTTGAAGTGACAATAAAAGTAAATAAAATTGATATTGCCGGTATTATCCAAACGTTCAATCGTTATGATTATATTATAAAGTCTTTCTTTTCGGAGGAAAACAGATATGATGACCTTCTGGATGACAGATTTAATTCTTTAATGCGTTATTTAGACATTTAATGTTTATGTGAACATACAATTATAATTCGAATTTCCCTTGAAAAAGCTATTGTTAGCCTCAGTTTTCCTTTTGATTAGCATTTTATTTATTAATAAAGTAGCACACTCAGCTATTATAGAAAAAAATAATAAGGGAGTTCATATTGAATATGTTGAAAGCTACGATAAAGATATCCCAATTCAATATGCAGTAATTGGCGAGATTGTTTTAGAAGGAAATCGTATAACAAAACCACATATTATTCATCGGGAATTGTTGTTTCAGCCAGGCGATACTATTTCGCTCGGTGAATTTGGAAGTGTATTATCATCCAGCAGGGAGAATTTGTTAAATACATCGCTTTTTAATTTTGTCGAAATAGATGCTAAGCCCAATGTCCTGAATAAATATGTAATCAATATATCCTTCATTGAACGCTGGTATCTGTGGCCTTTTCCAACACTGGATATTCATGAACGAAATGTTAATACCTGGCTTGAGAATCCAAGTCTCGACAGGGTTAGTTATGGGGTTTATGTGGTTAAGGATAACTTCAGGGGGAGAATGGAGCGAATTCGCTTTAATTTCAGGATGGGCTATAATGAAAGATATGCATTTTCATATAGGATTCCCTATTTAAATCATGGGCAAAAACTCGGAATTTCATTTTCTGCAGGACTTACCAGAACCAGGGAAGTAAACTATATGACATTTGACAACAGGCAAATGTTTTATAAAGATCCTCTGAAACCTGTTAGAACAGAAATATATGCACAATCATTGTTAACTTTCAGAAAGAGTTTTTATAATACTCATTACCTGAGAGTTAGATATAATTATTTTGATTTTGCGGATACATTAAAGTATCTGAATCCTAATTTTTTTACTGGCGACGCCACTGATGTTCAGTTTTTTAGCTTTAAATATGAGCATATCTCAGATCATCGTGATATAAAAGCATATCCATTAACAGGTTACTTTAACAAGCTGACAGCCGTGCAGCAAGGATTTAATGTTTTTGCTAATGACGTCTCTCCTGTATTTTCATTAGAGAATTCATATAGAAGATATTGGAATTTAAAAAATCATTGGTATTTTGCTGCCGGTTTGAACGTGAAAGCCTCAGTTGGCTCAAGGCCTGATTATTTTTTGCAAAGGGGATTGGGATATAACAATAATTTTGTTAGGGGGTATGAGTATTATGTTGTTGATGGCCAGCATTTTGCTATATTAAAAACCAATTTAAAGTATAATATTGTTCCTCAAAGAGTTAAAAGGCTTCCTTTTATACCCGGAGATAAGTTCGGCTTATTGCATTATGCAATTTTTATTAACATTTTTGCTGATGCCGGATATATAAATGACAGATATTTTTACCATCAAAACAGTTATTCTAATAGCTTCCTGGCAGGATCAGGTATTGGAATTGATTTTGTAACTTATTACGACAAGGTTTTTAGAACAGAATTTACTTATAACAGGCACGGCAGATTTGATGTGTATTTTCACCTTATAGCTCCTATTTGATGGCTTTTTCATAATGTCTGCTTATAAAATAATCAAAACTATTTTTTAAAACCATTAATTGAGGTAATGATAAAATACTGTCATTTTGCCGGATTTGACAAATAAAAACTCCTTTGTTTTATTATAACCGAAAAATTTCTCTTAATTTTAAACCTTATTATCAGGTAGTGGTTTAACCTGTTATAATTTAGGAATTAAAGGATTTAATAACGAAACACTTTTCTGATGAAAACACAACCCTGTTTTAGTTTTTTGCAGATTTGGAATATGAGTTTTGGGTTTTTGTTTCAGTAGTTTTTGTAAGCTCACAAGAGCTGTTTAATCAAGTTCATCCTTGCTCTGTTTTGTTAGTTTAAAAAATTAAAAATTTATTTCAAATATGAAAACAGAACGTTCAAGTGGAATCCTTTTACATATTACATCCCTCCCGGGAAAGTATGGAATTGGGACTATGGGTAAAAATGCATACGAATTTGTTGACTTTTTAGTGGAAAGCGGACAGAAATTATGGCAAATATTGCCATTAGGCCATACTGGATATGGTGATTCTCCTTATCAGTGTTTTTCTGCTTTTGCCGGTAATCCTTTGTTGATAGACCTTGACAAGCTTGTTGGTGAAG
>JAWOBS010000146.1:0-14349 GCA_046484145.1 Bacteroidales bacterium | reverse complement strand
CTAATGTGGCCAATAAGGAGAGGAGCGAAATTACAAATTTCGCTCAGCGCTGTAGTTTTAACGCATTTCGCCTTGCAACAAACGTTAGTTAAGCGCCTAACGCTGAGCCGGATTTGTAATCCGGCTTCTTGTATTTTTCCAGCACCGCTAAGCCGAATTTGTAATTCGGCTTCTTGTAATATTTCATTAAATCCACCACCGCTAAGCCGGATTTGTAATTCGGCTTTAACTAATGTGGCCAATAAGGAGAGGAGCGAAATTACAAATTTCGCTCAGCGCTGTAGTTTTAACGCATTTCGCCTTGCAAGCGAAATTACAAATTTCGCTCAGCGCTGTAGTTTTAACACCGCCCCTAAATGATACCACCTACAAGATATTAAAACTAATTGTATTGTCGCATTTTGCCTGCTGCCTACTGAAGCTGAAGCGCACTGAACTATGGAAATAAAAAAGGCCTGAGCTGCTAGCACAAGCCTCATCTTTGCGGAGACGGAGGGATTCGAACCCCCGGAGGCTACTAACCTCAACGGTTTTCAAGACCGCCGCAATCGACCACTCTGCCACGTCTCCGCTGCAAAAGTAATACTATTTTTCAAACGGCAAAGCATATACTACAAAAAATATTCCCGGTTCACCCCTACCCATCTAAGACTATTGCCTTCATTATCCGCAATTGTCAACTACAATTATACCTGCAGACAAAAGCCAGGCATAAAACAACCTTTTCCTGTTAAAACACCCCCGTAAACTGATTTGGCATGATTTCTGAACAATTATATATTATTATTGTATTATTTTTGGAGCTGAATAATATCACTGAACGATGAATAAGACAATCTTTATCACACTATTGGCATTCTGCCTTTTATCAACCCTCAAAGGCTATTCACAAGGTACGGATATGCAAGCATATATGACACACGGGCAGTTTTATGCACCGGAAATTGGCCCATATATAGAAACAAACCTTGCTGTAAATGCCTCCAATCTTGTATATCAAAAGACTGATAACGGAAAGTTTCAAAGCAAACTTGAAGTCACTAAGGTTTTCAAACAAAACGATACTGTCGTCAGCTATCGTAAATACAACCTGTTCAGCCCGGAAATCGACGACACTTCAGACATCAGCTTTAACTTCATTGACCAGCAGCGTTTTCCGCTGGATACCGGCGCCTATGATTTTAACCTACGCATTTTGGATGCCTACGCTGACACCACTTCATTAAAATATGAAATGCCAGTTTTTGTCCAGTTTGAAGAGGATCAGCTGGAAATTTCTACCATTCAACTGGTAGAATCCTATCAGAAAGCAGAAGACAAGTCCAATTTCTCTAAAAACGGCATGGATATCATTCCCTATGTCTCTGAATTTTTTCCTGAAGATATCAACACCCTGACATTTTACACAGAGATCTATAACATGGAGAAGCTCCTTGATGAAGGGGAAGGATTTTTGGTAAAATACTATTTGGAATCCTATGAGTCCAATTCAATTATGCATAAATACAGTGGGTTTAAGCGCATGAATGCAAAACCTGTGAATATGTTTTTTCATAAATTTGACATAAAAGGCCTCCCAAGTGGCAATTATAACATAGTCGTTGATATTCGTGACAAGGAAAATGAAAACATCGGAACCAAGAAAAAGTTTTTCCAGCGCTCCAACCCGGGTGTTTCCTATGATATTGCAAATATTGAGGCTATGAACATCTCTGAAACCTTCACAGAACAAATGAGCCGTGACAGTTTACTCCATTATATTCCGGCTTTGGATCCCATTACCAATCATTCCGACAAGTTGTTTATTCGCTCTGATCTTGAAAAAAAAGAAACAGAAACACTTCAAAAGTTTTTCTTAAATTTTTGGACATCCCGAGACCCGGACGATCCGGAAAAAGCATGGATAGAGTATTGCAAAAATGTCCGGGAGGTAGAAAAGTTTTACGGAACCAAGATTTCGCGGGGCTATCAGACCGACCGCGGCAGGGTTTATTTACAGTATGGCCCTCCCAATACAATTTCATCGCGTGACCATGAGCCCAGCTCTTACCCCTATGAGATATGGCATTATCACAAGCTGGGAAAAAACCAATGGAATAAAAAGTTTGTCTTTTATAATCCCGATCTGATAACCAATGACTATGAGCTTATCCACTCCAACGCCATTGGAGAAACCTATAACCAAACATGGAAATTCCAGATCAATAAAAGGAACTCGATCACCAACGACCCCTACGACACCAGGAACCCCGACCACTGGGGATCAGAAGCGGAAGACCTCTACAACAACCCTTATTAAAAGCCTTTATGACAACAGCAGTAGTAATCCTGAACTGGAACGGCAAAAAATTCCTGAAAAAATTTCTTCCCCTTGTCATTCAACATACCTCACATATTGCTGAAATTGTAGTAGCTGATAATAATTCACAAGATGACTCGGTCTTAATGCTACGAGAAGAATTCCCTGAAGTCCGGGTTATAGAAAATGAAGAAAACGGCGGGTTTTCAAAGGGATACAATCAAGCATTGGCGTATATAAAGGCCGACCTTTACGTGCTTTTAAACTCCGATATTGAAGTTACGCAAAACTGGCTGGAGCCGCTTGCAGAGCATATGGAAAAAAATCCGGATACTGCAGCCTGCCAGCCAAAGATCAAATCTTACTCCCAAAAAGACTATTTTGAATACGCCGGGGCAGCCGGAGGATTTATAGACAAATATGGATATCCGTTCTGCCAGGGACGAATTTTTAACACCCTGGAAAAAGACACTGGACAATACAATAAAGAAACCGATATTTTTTGGGCTTCAGGAGCATGTATGATCACCCGCGCAGAAATATTTCACAAGCTGGGCGGGCTAGATGATGATTTTTTTGCGCATATGGAAGAAATTGATTATTGCTGGAGAGCTAAAAACCAGGGATACCAGATCCGGTACATCCCGGAAAGCACCGTTTACCACGTGGGGGGCGGCACTCTCCCAAAAAACAATCCTTTTAAAACATTCCTGAACTTTAGAAATAATCTGACGCTTTTATTCAAAAATCAACAAGTAAAAGCTTTCAATAACGTTTATCGTACCCGGCTGATTTTAGACTTCTTAGCTGCAAGTCAGTTCCTTTTAACCGGAAAGGCCAAAGATGCCCTGGCGGTATGCAAGGCACACTTTCATTTCCTTGCTGATAAAAATAAGTATGCGCAAAAAAAAATAAAACCGAAAATGGTATCGATTTCAGGCATTTATAAGCGAAGCATTGTAAAGGAATACTATCTGAGCCAGCGGCAAAAATTCACAGCACTGTCAAAAAACGCCTTTTCTACTGATCAAGAATAAGCGCATGCACCCCCAGTTCATAAACAGTTAACCCAAACCCGCTGATACTGCCTTTACAGGCCGGGGCAACCAATGAACGCCCACGATAGTGCTCCCTGCCTGGCAATTGAGATACATGAACCTCTACTACAGGAACTTTGATCGCACGGACTGCATCAGCAACTGATACCGACTGATGCGTAAACCCTCCCGGATTCAAAACAATCCCATCTACCTTCAACGCATACTCATGCAACAGATTAATTACAACTCCCTCTTCATTGGCCTGGGAATAACTAATCTCATGTGCACTATAGCGAGACCTGAGCACAGGTAAATAATCCTCCATACATTCATCCCCGTAAATCTCCCGTTCCCTTTTGCCCAAAAGATTCAAATTGGGACCATTTATTATCGCTATTCTCATAAGTCGAAAATTTTATAAAACCCATCCCGCTTTGCGGGAAAATATTTGAGCCCGCTTAAAAAAGGACCCTTTTGATTGCCGGCATTGGCAAATAATTGGTGTCGTATACCGGTCTCTTACTTCAATATGTAAACCAACCTGTTATACTGCCCTGCAGCATATATAGCATATACTTGATTTTCAACAGCTTTGATAAATCTTTATATTCAGACCAGACGTATACTTCAATGCTTGAGCCCGGTCTAAAAACACAAAATTTATCACAGCCGCTAAAAACCAGCTTTACCCCATCCCTAAAGGGTGGCTGATTTTCAGCGGCTTCACCCTTTAGGGTTCGGGGTAAAAAGCTGCTGAAAATCAAATGTGACCTTTTAGACCGGACTCATGCTTTATTATAATGGTTCTGTAAACAAAATGTATTCTCCCCGGCAAAATTACAAAAAAGCATAAGGCTGAAAAACAAAAAACTTTAGCCTGTGATCATTTATAAAGCTTACAAATATGCTCATAATTGACTTGCCAAAAACAAAAACTTTGCTTATTGGTTTAATTTTCACGATGGCAAAACAACCCAAACATATTGTTTTCTTTGATAGCGTATGCAATTTATGCCATGGTTCGGTAAAATTGATCGTAAAAAACAACAATAAAAAGGACATTTATTTTACCGGCATGTTTTCCACTACAGCCAACAGGCTTCTTCCTTTAGCCCCGCAATCGGTAAGACAATCCGACAGTATTATCTTTTACACCAACGGCCGGTGGTTTCATAAATCTACTGCTGCTTTAAAGATCGCCCAACACCTAAGATTCCCCTGGAATGCCTTCAGCATTTTACTGATCTTACCGGCCGGGCTCCGTGACAGCTTGTATGACTGGATCGCAAGGAATCGATATCAGTGGTTCGGCACAAAACAAAGCTGCAAAATTCCCGCGCCCGGACATCAAAAGCACTTTTCATCAAATTACCTGAAATAGCGGGGATAAGGAACGCTAACGTTCAGCAGCCGCGAAAGATATGTGTTTCTATACTGAATTCAGGGATATGTAAACAATAATGATATATCTTTGTTTTTCCACAATATCAAAAATCATGCGTGCGGTTTAAAAGGGATACATTTAATTTTCAACGGGTTTGATAAATTTTATGTATTTAAACCGGGCTCAACCGTGGAATCTTTAATCACATAAAACCCGTATCCGATGGATTATAGCTCAGGTGAAATACTATTTGCATTAGGGATAACGCTTGTCGCAGGTTTATCCACGGGTATAGGCAGCATACTTGCGTTTTTCACAAAGCATACCAATACGAAATTTCTGGCTATCGCTCTGGGGTTCTCTGCCGGGGTAATGATCTATGTTTCTATGATCGAAATTTTTGTAAAAGCCCGTGAAGAGCTGGTAGGCGACTTGGGTATAAAAACAGGGAGCTGGATCACGGTGATTGCATTTTTCGGAGGCATTGCATTTATAGGTATTATAGACCGGCTGATCCCGGATCTTGAAAACCCTCATGAACCGAAAAGAGTAGAAGATGTGCGCAAAATACAAAGTCTGAATAGCAGCAAGCTAATGCGGACGGGTCTATTTACAGCTCTTGCGATTACCATACATAACTTTCCTGAAGGATTAGCTACATTTATGGCCACATTAAACGACCCGGCCATTGGTGTTCCCATAGCCGTAGCCATTGCCATACACAATATACCGGAAGGGATTGCGGTTTCCGTACCTATCTTTTATGCTACTGCCAATCGCAAAAAAGCTTTCTGGTATTCCCTTACCTCCGGATTAGCTGAACCAGTCGGGGCTCTGGTGGGCTTCCTTATCCTGATGCCTTTTATGAGCCCGCTTATCCTGGGAATTATGTTTGCTGCCGTAGCCGGTATCATGGTCTTTATTTCCCTGGATGAGCTCTTGCCCGCGGCCGAAAAATACGGGGAACACCACATGTCAATATATGGCCTGATCGCAGGTATGGGAATTATGGCTGTCAGCCTTTTGCTATTCCTGTAAAATATTCCCTTTTTTATATTTCCGGCATGGTAATTCCTGATTCTTTTCACTGCGGCCCGCATTTTTGGCTACTAACTATCGTTAATTGATTGAATATAAGAGTCCGGTCTAAAAACACTACATTTATCACAGCCCCTGAAAATCAGCTTTACACCATCCCTAAAGGAAGGCTGATTTTCAGCGGCTTCACCCTTTAGGGCTCGGGGTAAAAAGCCCCTGAAAATCAAATGTGCCCTTTTTAGACCGGACTCATATAACTAATATGATATCAAAAGAGCTGATAATCAATTCGCAATAAATATCAATAATTTTTCATACCAGCAAGATCAAATCCAATCGCCTGGCATGTTTAGAAACCGCCGATTTATATGACCCGATAATGGCGGACACAAAATTTTTACCGATATTTTGAAAACGTTTCTGGCCAATGGTTTTGGAATGGCAGCGTGGTTTAGCACAGCTATCAACGGTCGTTTTTCCTATCACCTCCTTTATTCCAGATGCCTGCTCGATTCCCGTTTTGTGCTATTTGTTTTAACCGCCCTCACCCATTAGTGATCAAATTCCATCTTTTGAATCTGAAGTTCAGCTACTTTTTTTAAATCTTCCTCCAGGTTATCCATTTCTTTTTGATCACCGGTCAGTTCGAGAAGGATAAGGCCACTGGTGCTGCAATACTCATTAACGACCTCATGCAATCCCAATCGTGTTTTTATTGAACACCCATACCGGGTCAGTATGTCCTGAACTTGTACCGCATCCTTGACACGGTCGGTAATATAAATACCCAAAATACGTGTTTTTTTCATCTGTTTAAACCTTTATATATTGCTTATTTTTAATTGTTTATGCTATTTTGTTGAATCGTTGATCAATTCCAACTTTGTTCGCTTCGTCTCTTCGTCTCTTCGTCTCTTTGTCTCTTCGTTCGCTTAAGTCGCTTCGTTCCCCTCCTCGCATCATCGCATCACCGCATCACCGCATCACCGCATCATCGCATCATCGCATCATCGCATTTAAACATCCCCCTGTGTGTCGAAAGCTTCGACATGGGTGTTTTATGGATCTATGTTTTAAGGTTTGTATCAAATGTCATCGTTTTTACCTCGATCCCTCCTATCTCAGAGAGGTCTGCATTCATTTTCTGCCAATCGGGACCAGAAGCTTTCAACTGCAGAAGGATCATACCCACACGGCTGCATACCGCCTCACTTACTTCATGAAAACCAAGCCGCGTACGGATAATACGGGCATGCTTACTAAGAACTTTCTGCGTCCGTCCCGCTTCTTTAATCCGGTCTTTTATCAATATTCCTACAACTAAAAATCTATCTTCCATAATATTAAATTTAAAAAAAGAGCCTGGTCCAAAAACTCAAAATTTATTATACCGGTTAAAAATCAAATATGACCTTTTTAGTGTTTGTCCATAAGGTCCGATATCTGCGTTGTTGCAAAAATTTTAAATCCTCATATACTGCGGTTTAAATTTTCTTACAACCTTAATTGAGTCCGGTCTAAAAACACAAAATTTATCACAGCCGGTGAAAATCAGCTTTACCCCATCCCTAAAGAGAGGCTGATTTTCAGCGGCTTCACCCTTTAGGGTTCGGGGTAAAAAGCCGGTGAAAATCAAATGCGAGCTTTTTAGACCGGACTCTTAATTATTTTTAAAGGTGTTCAAGAACTCACTTCGTTCGCTTCGCACGCCCCGATAGAAACGGGGTAAAGCACCGAACAACCACCGGGCTTATTTCTGCAGATGTTTCATTCGATCCGTAATAATATTTCCAATTCCGTCAGAATAATTAAAATTTAACAACTGCCATTCATTGTCGGCATTATAATAAACAAACACAAAAGTTAAGGGATAGTCCTGATATTTCACCAGGTACGAATAGGCTACAATAGCCTCTCCTGTCCGTTGTATATCAATAAGATCATAGCCATGCAATTCCCCAAACACCTGTTCTGCATCTTCAAGTTGTTTGGTCATATCAGAAATATTATCATGAAAATCCTTATTATCTTCGTCTTTTTCTTCCACTTTATACAAATATTGCAATGCTTCGCCGGGGGAATTTTCCTCATAATACTTAAAGAATTTATCAATTATAGAATCCACGACCGGAACTCCTTGATAATCACTTTCTTCTTCCTCAACACCGGGCATCTGAATGATAACCTGCGCAGTGCTATTTAATACCATAAACATCAAAATAGAGATAAGAACTGTAGCCTTCATATACATAATTATTTAGTTTTAATTACTGGATCCGGTATAAAACCACAAATATTTCACTTCTTCTGGCGTCATCTTTATCTAACCCTTAAGAACAGCTGATTTTTTGCGGATACTCATTCATTTGCTCAATCTACAAAACTAAAAAAAAATATTGATCACGGAGTAAACTCCTGAATAATACCTGCCAAATGTGGAAATTCCTGAATAAGTTGTTTTTCTGTAGCCATCTGCAGATCCTCATATTCAAATCCGGGTGCCACGGTACAGCTAACCAAAGCATACCCACTACGGTTTTTCATCCTGGCCGCCAGCCATGTATTTGCAGGGATCACCGTATGCGGGATCTCTCCCTGTTCCAGGTTATTTCCCAGACAGATGGTATGATCCTGACCATCCCGCAATGTGATTATCTCCAAAGGGCTTCCCTGGTGAAAAAACCAAAGCTCATCCGATTGGATCCGGTGAAAACACGAAATATCCTGTTTTTGAAGCAGGTAAAATATAGCCGTACTCATACTCCTTTGCTGGCCATCGGCTATCGTGATCGTATGGGGAGACTTATAAGTTTCTTTATAATATCCTCCTTCCATATGAGGTTTAAGATTCAATTGTCGAATAATTTTTTCAGCACACATATATCTTATTTTTTTTAACAGACACAGATTAACACAGCTACGATTGATTTGGGCAGGGGGCAGAATTACATGCAGGTATACGCTTCAATTTTATTAAAAACTTAAGTTCCTACATATCATATTCTCGCGGGTTCAGGGCTTCTATATTAGATGACCTAACCAGAACAGGCTGGATGTGGGTTGGGCCAAAACTAGCAAATCCTGATCTGGAGCCGGAATCACTTGATAGTTACGAAGTTGGTCTGGACATATTTCCAACAAATCACATGAAAATTACTGCTTCCGCATATATAATGAGCGGACATGACTTTTTATATTATGTTGCCACAGGAGATAGTATTTATGGAAGGCCTGCATATCGCAGAGAAAATGTAACCAATGTAAGTATAAATGGCTTTGAAACTGAAATAGAATATGAAGTATTCAAGAATCTTTTTTTACTTGGGGGCTACTCCTATTGTCAATCAAAAATTACTGAGTTTAATGAAAGGCCGGAATTGGAAAATAAGCACCTGAAATATGTGCCTAAGCATAGTGCTTCATTATCAGTTTTCTGGCAAAATAAATACGTCAATATCTCAACAAGAGCACTGTATAAAAGCAAACAATTTGCTGATGATATTAATGACATAATCCTTGATGATTATTTAACCATGGATATTATGCTATCAAAAACTCTCAAGAAGAAATATATTATTTCAATAGACATTCAAAATATTTTTGATAATAAGCACATGGAGAATATTAATTTCATTTCTCCCGGAAGGTTAGTTACAGCAAGATTAGCCTTAAAAATTTAAACTTTTTATGCTTAATAAAGAATCTGTTATAACAAATAGTATTAAAATATTAGCTATTCTAATATTGTTTTTTCTTTCATCATGCAACAATATGAATCACCCTGAGAGGGGTGATTCATTTGTTGTAACAGATATGCTGGAAAGAGAAGTAGTAATTCCACAGAATGTAGAAAATATTGTAGGATTAAGAGCCGGGGCACTGCGTTTACTGGTATATATGGATGCTGTACCATTAATTGCGGGGATTGAGGAGCCCGAGAAAACTGACAATAAGCCATATACAAAAGCATATCCGGAATTAAAGAATTTACCATCAATAGGCCCATATATGGGCGGCGATGCTGAAATGATATTAAATGCAAAGCCTGATGTGATTTTTATTTCCTACACCACAAAAGACGATGCAAATTCATTGCAAAAAAGGACGGGAATACCGGTTGTTGCAATAGAATGTTCGGATTTAGGCACTCAATCAGAAACATTATTTGCTTCACTAAGATTAATTGGTAAGGTTATCAATAAAGAAGAAAGGGCTGATTCTTTAGTAAAATATATTAATAATTCAATATCAGAACTAAACAATCGGACAAAAAATATTGAGAATAGATTAAAACCCTCTGTTTATGTTGGCGGCCTTTCTTATAGCGGCTCATACGGAATTAACTCGACACATTCGAACTATGCCCCATTCCTTTTTACTAATAGTTATAATGTTGCAGCAAATATTGATAAAAGACTAAGCTCGCATGTAAAAGGAACCTTTGTTGATATTGAGCAGCTATTGGTATGGAATCCTGACTATTTGTTTATTGATGAATCCGGCTATGCTATGGTTTTAGAAGATTTCCGGACAAAAACTGTACTTAAAAACACACTGAATGCAATAGAAAATAATAATTTATTCTACCTGCTGCCTTATAATAACTATGCAACCAATTATGAATTTGTTTTACTAAACTCTTGGTTCATTGGCAATGTATTATACTCTCAGAATTTTAAAGACATTATAATAAAAGACAAAGCAGAAGAGTTATTGTCATTCTTTTACAATAAGCCAATTAATTTTGAATTTATAAAATCAGAATTATCTTTGCAGCAATTTTCTGTGAAATAAGTGAAATAAGCATGACGCATCATAATATTTTAAAGCAATATCAGAGGTCAAAGCGATACAAATTAATATTTGTATTTGGAATATTTATAGCTTTAATTATTATGGCATTTGTGTCCTTAATTACAGGATCTGCTAGTATTGGAGCATCAGATTTGTTTTCTTCGGTTTTGGGACAAGGCTCAGACTTCACAAACCGGATTTTTTTTCAAATCAGGATGCCACGTATCATTGGTGCTATTTTGGCTGGTACTGCTTTATCAGTTTCAGGTGCAATAATACAAAGTTTATTAAGAAACCCACTTGCTTCTCCTTTTACATTGGGAATATCCGGAGCTTCAGCATTTGGCGCTGCTTTTGCTATTATTGTTTTTGGTGCGGGAAGCAGCTACTCCGGTTCAAATGACTTAGCAACAATAAACAATCCATACATTATTACTTTATCTGCATTTGCATGGAGCCTGGCGGGGGTTTTTGTAATATTAATGCTTTCCAGGTTTAAAGGTGCCGGGCCTGAAATAATAATACTTGCAGGGATTATTATTAGTTCACTATTTGGAGCCGGAATATCTGCTATGCAATACTTTGCTGACAGCGTGCAATTAACTTCAATAATATTCTGGACTTTTGGCGACATTGGACGGGCAGGCTGGAATAATGTTTTAATTATCGCAGCTGTTGTAATCCCTGTTGTTATATTTTTTGCTTTGCAATCGTGGAATTATAAGGCATTACAATCAGGTGATGAATATGCAAAAAGTATGGGTGTTGATGTAAAAAAAGTTCGTTTAGCAGGTATGGTTATTGCTTCTTTGGCAACTGCAGTTGTTGTTTCATTTTATGGTGTTATTGCTTTTGTAGGATTGGTAGTACCTCATATTATCAGGCGTATTATTGGTAATGACGAGCAATTTTTAATACCTGCATCTGCTGTATTTGGCGGGTTTTTCCTGCTCGCTTCTGATACATTGGCCAGAACAATTATTGCACCTGTAGTTTTACCTGTTGGAATACTGACATCATTTTTAGGAGCTCCATTGTTTTTATTTTTATTGATTAAAGGAATGCAAAAAAGCTATTGGAACTAAAAAACAATATTTTATTTATAGATATATAAATGATGAGTTTGATAAAATTTATTTAATGGAAAACAAAACACTAGTTCAATGAAAATATCAATAAATAACATTGATTTTGCATATAATGGTACTCCCGTTTTAAAAGGCATTAATTGCAATATAGACAAAGGTGATTTTATTGCTATTGTCGGCCCTAATGGTTCCGGGAAAAGTACTTTGCTAAAATGCATGAATGGCATTTTACAACCACGTAAAGGCAATATTTCTATTAATGATAAGAATATTAAACATCACCATTTACGTAATCTTGCAAAAACTATGGCATATGTGCCTCAAAACAAATATGACAAAACTTCTTCTACTGTTTTTGACACTGTATTGCTTGGTAGAAAACCATATATAAGCTGGAAACCATCATATTCTGACATGGAAATGACTTCTCAAATAATAACAGAATTGCAACTGGAAAATATTGCCATGAAAGATATTAATAAATTAAGTGGTGGCCAGCAGCAAACAGTATTTATTGCAAGAGCTTTAGCTCAGCAACCCGATATATTATTACTTGACGAACCTACTGCAAATCTGGACCTAAAGCATACAATTGAAATCATGGAAATGCTTAAAGGGCTTTGCAATAAAGGATTAACAGTCGTAATTGCCCTTCATGATATTAACCTCGCCATGAGATATACAAATAAAATAATGATGTTGAAAGAAGGTGAAGTATTTGCCTATGGTGGAAAAAGCATTATAACTGAAAAAAATCTCGAAACACTCTATGATATCAAAGTGAAAGTAATAGAACATAATGATACTCTTCACGTTATACCATTACAAACACTGGAAAACTAAATTATTATGAACAAAAACATTGAATTTCAGGTAATTGGAACTATACATAATCATATAGATGAACCTACTGACTATCGAAAAATAAAAGACAAACCTAGTACAATAGAGATTTTTAAGGAATATCAGGATGCACTTCTTGGAATTGAAGAAAATGAATTTTTGGATATTGTATTCTATTTTCATAAATCAGAAAAAAAATTACAAACCGATACTAAAACATATCCCGGAATATTAAGTGGTGTTTTTAGCAGCAGAAGTCCCAAAAGACCCAACCTTGTGGGTGTCACTACAGTGAAACTAATAGAGCGCAAAGAGAATACTTTAATTGTTCAGGGACTTGATGCGATTAATGGCTCTCCTCTACTGGATATAAAGAATTCTGACACTTCTATGTTTGCTTATGAATATGACAATAATCCTGTACATCAAAATAAACTCAAAAAGAGCCCACGTATAGATATCCGAAATGAAATATACTCAAGTCGTACGGATTCTTTAATGATAAAAGCAGCCCAGATGCACGGGCATTATTGCCCCGGATTAGCTATGGGTATTATGGCAGCAACTTATGCAATGAATAAGATGGAGGCTGAATCCGACGGAATGGAAGATCTACTGGCAATCACAGAAACTAATAATTGTTTTTCAGATGGGGTCCAATTTGTTACGGGATGTACATTTGGAAACAATGCTTTAATATTTAAAGACCTCGGCAAAACTGCTTTTACTCTTGTGAAAAGGGATGGAAAAGGCATAAGAATAAACTCAAAACCGGATTCCAGGGAAGTTATTCAATCAGCTTTTCCTGATTTTAAAAATCTTTATAAAAAAGTTGTTGATGAACAAAATCATGATCCTGCCCTTATAGCTGAATACAGAAAAAGTTCAATTGAAAGAGCTTTTGGAACACTGACTTTACCTTTTGATAAACTATTTGATATAAAGCATGTAAGTGTTGAAATCCCGGAATATGCTAAAATTCATGACAGTGTTATCTGCTCTGAGTGTAAAGAAAGTATAATGAAAACACGTGCAGTAGCAACAAAAGACAACAAATATAAATGTCTTTCATGTTCTGAAAGTGATTTCAATATGCTTGATGGCAATGGTATTCATCTTTCAAAATCATAAAATACGCAATAATCCCCCTTTCTTATATGATCCTTATATGCCTTACATGGTTCAAAAAAAACTTGCCATATAAGGCATTTAAGGGGAAATTGAAGGTTTATTTCTGTATATGCTTTTTTAGAAATTCAAAAGCTTCAATCATATTTTGTTGTGCTTTTGGAGTTAGTTCTTCCTTAAAGTCAAACTCATAAGCTTTAATATGCATCACATATGCTTCCGGGTATTTACCATAAATTTTTCTGCACAGATCAACCACATATGCTGTTGAAACAGCGTGCATAGTAAACTCAATAGATGCATCATCGGGTTCAATTTTATCCAATCTGAAACTATCAACCTCTTCAACTATAGAAGCGTCAATAAAAAAGACAGTATCATATTCACCAATTATTGCAGCATCTTCAATATTTAACTGATAATTGCAATCAGTATCTATACCTTCCACATTACTTTCTTCAATCCATTTATCGACAAGCTCGACAAACCTGGCACCCATTCCGTCATCCTGACGTCCGGGATTTCCATAACCGTAAATTAATGTTTTGTTCATACAATTTCTATAGAAAATCAAAAAAAAGTCCGCCATTACTGACGGACTTTAAAACTATATTTTACCGGATATTACGATTTATAATTATCTAAAACATTACCTTTAGAGTCAGTAAGTTTTATATCCAGTGGCATTTTACCTAGTGCATGTGTTGCGCAGCTTAAGCAAGGGTCATAAGCTCT
>JAWOBS010000034.1:0-3750 GCA_046484145.1 Bacteroidales bacterium | reverse complement strand
ATCGGGTATCGGGTATCGGGTATCGGGTACCGGCTATCGGGTATGGGGTATCGGGTATCGGGTATCGGGTATCGGGTATGGGGTGTCGGGTGTTATAACTAATACCTGACACCCGATACCCGATACCCGATACCTGATACCTATTTATTTCTGTAAAATACAACTTCCGTTGCACCCATGCCATAACGTGCATATGAGGCGTCATGGTATTCTACACCATCAGTATTACGTAGGTACTTATGTATTTCATTTTTTAAAACGCCATTGCCAATTCCATGAATAAATACTACTTTCGATAAGCGTTCAACTTCGGCCTGGTTCATTGACTTTATGAAATAATCCATCTGTATATTTAACATCTCTTTATTAGATAAATTATTATATGACTCAACAAGTTCTCCAATATGTAAGTCAATTTCGGCGATTTTATCATCTATTTTGTGTTTATCAAGGAAGCTTTCTTTCTTTGGTTCCGCCTTTTTAGCCATGAAACCTTCATTAATCTTGTCCTGTAAGGCTTTTTTCTGCTCCTCTGTTGCTGTTTTATCCTCATTCATTAGTGCAGAATGAAAATCAACAGTTTTGCCAATCTGAATAGTAAAAGTTGTTTTTCTAATTAACTTTTCAAATTTGAAACTATCTTCCTTATATATTTTTATTGGTTTGAAATTTATAAAGCCACTAATTGGTTTTACCGGCAAAACCTTATCCTGTTTAAAGAAAACTCCTTGCAATAAAGCATTAGCCCATGAGTTAATTTCGGAACGGCCAATTGCTGATAGTAATATTCTTGATTCCGCTTCAACAGAACCATAGTCCTCACCGGTGAATTTTCCGCCTTCATTTAAGAATAAAGCAAACAAAAACTCATAAGGTGTGTGATTAACCAGGTATATGTCAAGATTGCCGGACAAGGGGTTTTCTTCAATCTCAGGAACCATCATAATATAAACTCCTTCTTCCAATTGGCTTTCATCATTATGAGTTACATATAAAGGCAATGAATCTGTTTCTGCCTCTTCTTCAATTTCTTTATGCCTTATTAATGCCGGTTCTGTTGGGTCTTCACTGCTTATTTTGATCAGGTCGCTCACTGCTGTTGGGATTTCAAATCCATCGCCAATAGCAACATGAACAATTTGATCATCTACTATTTTTGTTACTACACCACCGCCTTTTTCGTTTAAAAAACTAACTTTATCTCCAATTTTAAACCTTTTATTAATTGCCATTTTTTTGATTTTTATTAGTTTGCAAAGGTACAAAAATGACTTGATATATTTGTCCGGCGGTGAGTGAAAATAACTACTGCTGTTTAAGGTATATTTAGCGTTATAGCCCGGATGATTAAGTGTGATTTTGTTTTATACTTTTATAATTCAAAATTTTTGATGTTTTAAATTCTTTATTAGCATATATTTTATGAGTTTTTGATTTCTTTTATACCTTTATCGTTTAATTTTTATAAGTAATAATGCAGCAAAAATTCATTAAAAATCTTGTTTTATTAATGGTATTGAATTTACTTGTGAAGCCATTTTGGTTGCTGGGTATTGACAGGTCAGTTCAGAATGCAGTAGGAGCCGAGGATTATGGCTTTTATTTTGCACTATTTAATTTTTCTTTTCTTTTCAGTATACTACTTGATTTTGGCATTACAAATTTTAATAACAGAAATATTGCTCAAAATCAGCAACTTATAAAAAAGCATCTTTCTAACATAATAGTAATAAAATTATTATTATTCATTGTATACTTGCTATTTACATTTATTGGAGCATTCCTGATTGGTTACAGCAGGGCGCAAATTAATATGCTTACGTTTTTAGCTTTTAATCAGTTTGTAGCCGGATTTATACTGTATTTAAGATCAAATCTCAGCGGACTTCATTTATTCAAAACTGACAGCCTGTTGTCGGTGCTCGACAGAACTCTTATAATAATCATTTGCAGTGTTTTGCTGTGGGGGAATGTATTAGAAGAGTTTAAAATAGAATATTTCGTTTATGCTCAAACTGCATCTTATATTTTAACTGCAATAATTACACTGTTTATTGTTGTTAAAAAATCAAAGTCTTTAGTAATAACGCTTAACTGGAATTTGCCATTTATAATAATGATTATTAAAAAAAGCATACCCTATGCTTTGCTTGTGTTATTGATGACTTTTTATAACCGTGTTGACAGTGTTATGCTTGAAAGATTATTGAATGACGGATTTGTTTACTCCGGTATTTATGCTTCAGCATACAGATTGCTTGATGCTTCTAATATGGTTGCATATTTGTTTGCCGTATTATTGCTTCCCATTTTTGCACGGATGATAAAGCAACAGCAGGATGTGCGAGATCTGGTTAAGTTGTCATTTTCAATTTTATTCACAGGAGCTTTGATACTGGGAATAACCTCAGTGTTTTATTCAAAAGAAATAATGCAAATGCTATATCATATTCATCCTGATGAAACTATAGAAGCCTATAATTTTAGGATGATAGAGTCTTCAAGGGTTTTTGCTGTATTAATGATGAGTTTTATAGCAATATCGTCAACATATATTTTTGGCACATTACTTACTGCAGGAGGGAAGCTGAAGCTACTTAATTATGTGGCTATGACCGGTTTGTTTTTGAATGTAGTATTGAACTTTATTTTTATACCATATTATAAATCAACGGGTGCTGCTTATGCAAGCCTTTCTACACAGTTGTTAGTTGCTATTGTGCAGGTCTTTATAGTTATTAAGTTGTTCAACTTTGAAAAGAATTATTCATACCTGGTAAGATTAATAAGCTTTATCGCGTCTGTAGTAGTTGTTAATTTAATGCTTTCATTTAGTGAAATTGCCTGGTATTATAATTTAATTATAGTAGTTTTCGTTTGCTTTATTATTGCAGTGCTGTTAAATTTAGTACAATTAAAAAAGATATTCAATCTTCTTTTTGTTAATTTTGAGCCCTGAAAATTTTGAATATTTTTGCCGGGAAAATGTGAATTATAAATATAACTAATAACCAATAACTAATAACAGTCAATTATGAATGAGATATCTAAAAATGATTTTGACACAACTAACATTTTTATGTTTTTTATCAGGTGGTGGAAGCATCTGTTTATCATTTGTGTTATTGCGATAATCGCGTCTGTTGTATTTTCGTCTCCATTTTTTATTACTCCAAAATTTGAAGCACAGGTAACTTTGTTTCCGGCCTCAACTCATAGTATTTCAAGAGCAGTTCTTGGCGGTGGAGGTGTGTTTGCAACTCGGCCGGATTTTTTAGAATACGGTGAAGTTGAAGATGCAGAACGACTTCTTCAAATATTAGGCTCTTCTGCTATACGTGAGAGAATTGTAGAAAGATTTAAGCTAATGGAGCATTATGAGATACCGGAGAATTCACAATATAAATACACTCAACTTTCTATGAATTACAGAAGTAATGTTTCTTTTAGGAGAACATCTTATGGTGCTGTTGAGATAGCTGTTAAAGATAAGGATCCGCATATGGCTGCCGAAATGGCGAATGAAATTACAGCCTTGGTTGATAACATCCGGACACGGTCATCATCGTGATCACCGGGTATGCCACGCTGGAGCATTCCATTGAAACCATGAAAAAAGGGGCGTTCCCAACCGGCCCATTACCAAGGATAAAAGGATCCGGATCGAATTTGAATATTCGCTCAACGAATACGCGCGGTTTACTGCCTATACCCACAACACGGTCAATACAGACAAAGGTAGGTTCTGGT
>JAWOBS010000271.1:0-12018 GCA_046484145.1 Bacteroidales bacterium | reverse complement strand
GCACTTATAGAGGCCATTCCATTATATCCCGGCCTTTTTTCTTTCTTTAAAACCACATTTATGATTCCTGAAGTTCCTTCCGGGTCATATCTCACAGATGGGTTTGTTATTATCTCTACATTTTCAATCATTTCTGCAGGGATCTGCTCAAGTGCTTCGGAGCCGGAAAGTCCTGTTAATGTAGAAGGCCTACCATCTATAAGAATAGTAACATTAGTGCTTCCTCGAAGGCTTACATTGCCTTCAAAGTCAACAGCCACACTGGGAATGTTTTGCATAATTTCCAGGCCTGTGCCACCAATTGCAGTGAGTTCTTGCCCGACATTAATAACTCTTTTATCGAGTCCGGTCTCCATAAGCTCCTTGGCTGCTTCTATGGTTACCTCTGATAATAATGAAGCACTCGCTTGTACTTTTATAAGGCCGGCATCATATTCCCGTTCGCGGAAAGTTATTTTGATTGAGTTTACTTCTTGTGTTGGGTATCCGACAAAGCTAATTGACAAATAAAATACACCAGGAGGCACCTCTGTAATGGAAAATCTTCCGTATTCATCAGCAATGGCGCCGCTAACCATCGTCGAATCATTATGATTGAATAAAACTACACTTGCATACATTAATGGGTTTTCTGTATCGGAGTCAACTACAGTGCCTTCCACTTTTCCTATTTTTGGCAATTCTCCTTCTCTGCCTCTCTGTCCACCGCCCGGCTTTTGTGCTTGAAGATGCGGTATCAATAGTATTGTAATGAATAATTGTAACCAAATTGTTTTAATATGAAGGTTTCTCATAACTTTTTATAGTTTAAATTGATAACTCTGTTTGTAATGATTGTAAATGTAATTTAACCAGCTTTTGTTACTATCATGGTCAAGCTTCTGAAATCATGAAATATCAAGGATTTTCATTGCCCGGCAAAATTACGTTAATTAGACATATTGGGTTTAAGATGGTTTAATGCTGAGTAATAAATTGTTTTTTTTTATGATATTTAGTGAAAAAATTATAAAATTGATCATGAATAGAAAGATTTGTGTAATGGGTTGCCGATGTGCAATGACAAATTATTCACCTGAATTTCCTGCACCAAAAAAGCCTGTAGGGCTCAAATATCGGTAGCCCGGAGCTTCAGTTCGGGGTTGAAAGAGTTGATAAGAAATTGGTGCTGCGAGATGTAATTTATTAAATGTTAAAGGTCTGGTTTAAACTTGGAAAGCCTGATTATTTTTTTGTTTTCAACAAAAATTGGCTTTTATTTTTTTAAACATATAAAAACCTTGCTATTATTGCGTTTTTAAAGGAGGGCACAGCCTTATTTTGTTAATAATTAAGTGTTGTTGCTATTGCTCTAAAAGCCTTTAATATTGTATATTTGCAGCGAAATTTAACAAACTATGGAAAATTACTCAGAAGATAGCATTAGAACGCTGGAATGGAATGAACATATTCGTCTGCGTCCGGGTATGTATATTGGAAAATTAGGTGATGGCGCATCGCAGGATGATGGCATATATGTTTTGATAAAAGAAACAATTGATAATGCCGTAGATGAACACATAAGTGGTTTTGGCAAAACTATAGAAGTTACCATTGATGACAAGATGGTTATTGTGAGGGATTATGGGAGAGGAATACCCATAGGTAAGGTTGTTGATTGTGTTTCAAAAATTAACACCGGCGCAAAGTATGACAGCAAAGTATTCAAGAAAACTGTTGGCTTGAATGGTGTGGGTACTAAAGCTGTAAATGCCCTGTCAAGCTATTTTAAAATCGAATCTGTCAGGGAAGATAAGTCTAAAGTTGCAGAGTTTGAAAAGGGTGCCCTGACTAATGATTTGCCTCCCATAGAATCATCAAAAAGAAAAGGAACAATTGTGAAATTTATTCCTGATGATTCTATTTTCGGGAATTACAGGTATATCAATGAATATATAGAAAAGCTTTTGTGGAATTATGTCTATCTTAATAAAGGTCTTACCATTTATTTTAATGGACAGAAGTTTTATTCTGAAAACGGACTTTTGGATTTACTTAATCGTTCAATAGATTCTCCAATATGTTATCCCATAATTCACCTGGAAGATGATGACATAGAGTTTGCTTTTACTCATAGCTCAACTCAGTATAGCGAGGAGTATTTTTCTTTTGTTAACGGGCAACATACCACACAGGGCGGTACTCATCAGGCTGCCTTTAGGGAGGCGCTGAATAAAACAGTAAGAGACTTTTTTAAAAAGGATTTTGATGCTAATGATATAAAAACGTCAATAGTAGTTGCTTTTAATATAAAAATCCAGGAACCGGTTTTTGAGTCTCAGACAAAAACTAAGCTTGGCTCTCAATATATGGCTCCTGATAATAAACTCAGCATTAGAAATTATATAATGGATGTAATGAAGAGGAAGCTTGATAATTACCTCCATATGAATTCGGAAACTGCTGAGGCTTTGCTAAAGAAAATATTACAGTCTGAAAAAGAAAGAAAGGACATGGCGAGCATAAAAAAACTTGCTCGCGAAAGAGTTAAAAAAGCCAGCCTTTATAATAAAAAGCTAAGAGATTGCCGTATTCACTATAATGATAATAACACAAACGGCGAGAAGCTTGAAACTACTCTTTTTATTACAGAGGGAGATTCCGCAAGCGGTTCTATTACAAAAGCACGTAGCGTTACTACACAAGCTGTTTTTAGCTTAAAAGGTAAGCCGCTTAACTGCTATGGTTTAACAAAAAAAGTTGTTTATGAAAATGAGGAGTTTAATCTCTTGCAAGCTGCATTGAACATTGAAGATGGCATTGAGAATCTGAGATATAATAATATCGTTATTGCTACTGATGCTGATGTAGATGGAATGCATATCAGGCTGTTATTATTGACTTTTTTCTTGCAATTTTTTCCGGATTTGGTTAGAAACGGACATTTATATATACTGCAAACACCACTATTTAGGGTTAGAAATAAACAAAAAACATTTTATTGTTACACGGATGATGAAAAGCATAATGCTTTGAAGGAGCTTGGTGGCAAGCCTGAGATAACCCGTTTTAAAGGATTGGGAGAAATATCACCCAATGAATTTAGTAATTTTATTGGAAAGAATATGCGCCTGGACCCTGTTATTCTTAAGAAAGATGTTGGACTGAATGATATCCTGTCATTTTATATGGGAAAAAATACTCCTGAAAGGCAAAACTTTATTATTGATAATTTGCGTGTGGAGCTAGATATTCTCGAGAACTAAAGGTATTTATTTGTTTATAGTAAACTTATCCCAATCAGGCCCAAGTTTAAAATTTTGCCTGAAAGTGATTAGTTCTTCATAGCTTATTACTAAGGTTTCGTTTGTTTCCTCATCAGGTTTGATATTTGAGAGCATTTCACCTTTTGCGTTTATTACAGCAGAGTCACCTGAATACTCATTGTTGTTATTATCTTTTCCAACCCTGTTTACTCCTATAACGTAGCATTGATTTTCAATAGCACGTGCCATCAGTAGAGTCTTCCAGGCTTTACTCCTGGGTTTTGGCCAGTTTGCAACATAAATCAGACAATCATAATCAAATCCTGTTTTTTCATTAAAATTATTTTTACTCCAAACCGGGAATCTTAAATCATAACATACTAATGGCAGGAACTTCCACCCTTTGTAATTTATTATAGTTTTAGTTTCACCAGGAGTGTACTCATTATGCTCGCCTGCAAATGTAAATAAGTGCTTTTTGTCATATTGGTAAAACTCTCCATTTGGCTGCACCCAGTAAAAACGGTTGTAATACTTTCCTTTGTCTTCAGTAGGTATACTCCCGGCAATTACAGCTCCTTTATTTTTCGCCGTTTCTTTCATCCACTGAAAAGACTCACCAAATGCCGGTTCTGCAATAGGAGAGGGGGTCATTGAAAAGGCTGTTGGAAACATTTCCGGTAAAATTATTATATCAGTGCTTTCTTTTAATGCATTGATTTTATTGTATAACATTTGCCTGTTCCGGGAATGAGATTCCCAGAACAGATCTGTTTGCATAATGGTAATTTTTAAATTTTGCATAATATATCTGCAGCTTTTTCAATGGTCTCAGTAGATTTCGCAAAACAAAACCTAAGAGTTTTGTTGTTGTTTGGTGATGTATAAAAAGATGAAACAGGTACTGATGCAATTTTATGTTCTTTTATTAGCTTTTCTGCAAAAACCATTTCATCTTCCTCGCTGATATTGCTATAATCGAGTAATTGGAAATATGTACCTGAAGCTGTAATTGGTTTAAACCTGGAGTTACTGATATTGCTAAGGAATATGTCTCTTTTTTCCTGGTAGAATTTGCCGAGATTTAAATAATTGTCTTTGTTTTTTAAAAATTCTGCAATTGCATGCTGAACAGGTGTGTTAGAACAGAATACTGTAAACTGGTGTGTTTTTCTGAATTCTTTCATGATATTTTCCGGCGCAAGACAGTATCCGGTTTTCCATCCGGTAGCATGAAATGTTTTGCCAAATGAACATGTAATTAGGCTTCTCTCGGCAAGGCCGGGATATCTGCATACACTTTGATGTTCATAACCGTCAAAAATAATATGTTCATACACCTCATCACTTAGAATTAAAATACCGGAGTTTTTTGTTAAACGTTCCAGGTTTTTCATGTCTTCAGCATTAAGAATTGAAGCTGTTGGGTTGTGTGGTGTATTGATGATAATCATTTTAGTCCTGGGACTAATAAGTTTTTTAACTATTTCCCAATCAATCTTGTAGTCAGGAGTTGATAACTTCACAGTTATTGGTATACCACCTGCCAGTTTTATTGCAGGGATATAACTGTCATATGCGGGTTCAAAAACAATTACCTCATCATCTTCTTTTACAAGTGCAATAATAGCTGAGAACAATGCTTGTGTTGCACCGGCAGTAATTGTAATCTCAGTTTCAGGATTGTATTGTGCAGAATACAGAAATTCAGTTTTTTCTGCAATGGCTTCTCTTAGTGAAATTAGCCCCGGCATTGGTGCATATTGATTATGCCCGGCGCGCATATTTTTATTCACAAGTTCTATGAGTTCTTCAGAAACAGGAAAATCAGGGAAGCCCTGTGATAAATTAATAGCATTGTGTTCATTTGCCATTTTCGACATTACTGCAAATATTGATGTCCCCGTCTTTGGTAATTTTGATGTGATATTATCAGGAAATTGATGCATAATTATTATATCTTATATTTTATCTTTGTAATAGATTTTGTAAATAAGTGTTTTTTATTGTGGCACAAAAATATAATAAATAAGGCAATTTTTGTTCTAAGAAACAACTTTACACTTGATATTGTTAATAAAAACATATATATGAAATGCCAATAAAGACGTTTCATATAAGTAACGGATATTTATACAGGCATTTTATCTACTTATGTATTAAAAAAACTTTAAAAAAATAAGCATATGAAAACTATTGATAATTATAACTTTAAAAGCAAGAAGGCACTAATAAGAGTAGATTTTAACGTTCCTCTTAATGAGAAATTTGAAATAACAGATGATTCTCGTATTCAGGCTGCTTTGCCCACAATAAATAAGATACTTAATGATAAGGGATCTGTTATATTGATGTCTCACCTGGGCAGGCCAAAAGACGGGCCGGAATACAAGTTCTCTTTGCGTCATATCGTCGAACATTTATCAGATGTAATTGGGGTAAATGTTAAATTCGCTGAAGACTGTATTGGCAAGGAAGCTGAAGAACTTGCCGGAACATTGAAAGAAGGGGAGGTCTTACTATTGGAAAATCTAAGGTTTCATAAAGAGGAGACTAAGGGCAATGATGAATTTGCAAAAAAACTAGCATCCCTCGCTGATGTATATGTAAACGATGCATTTGGCACTGCGCATAGAGCCCATGCTTCTACCACTATTGTTGCTAAGTATTTTCCTGATGATAAAATGTTTGGTTACCTGATAGCAAAAGAATTAAAAGGTATTGATAAAGTTATTAATGATGTCAAAAAGCCTTTTACTGCAATTATTGGTGGTGCTAAGGTTTCATCAAAAATCGAGATTCTTAATAATTTTATTGATAAAGCCGATAACATAATTATTGGCGGTGGTATGATGTTTACCTTTATCAAAGCCAGAGGAGATAAAATTGGCTCGAGCCTGGTAGAAGATGATTATTTGACCGTTGCAAAAGAAATTGAAGAAAAGGCTAAGAAGCAGAATGTTAAATTATTTATTCCTGAAGATGTTATAATTGCCGATGAGTTTTCCGATGATGCAAAACATAAAAGTTCCGATGCAGCCGATATAGAAGATGGCTGGATGGGTCTTGATATTGGCAAGAACAGCATCCGCGAACTATCCGATGTTATAGAAAAATCAAACACTATTCTTTGGAATGGCCCAATGGGAGTTTTTGAAATGCCTAATTTTGCTGCCGGAACTAAGAAAATTGCCGAAGCAATAGTTAGAGCTACAGATAAAGGTGCGTTTTCTGTTGTCGGTGGTGGAGATTCTGTTGCTGCTATTAATCAGTTGAAGCTTGCCGATAAGGTTAGTTTTGTGAGCACCGGTGGAGGAGCAATGTTAGAATACCTGGAAGGTAAAGAATTGCCGGGAATAAAAGCAATAAATGAATAGAGAAAAGTGTTTTAGAAAAATTATTATTGTTGAGATGTAAGTGATTCTATTAATTCAATAAGTTTATTTTCATCAATGGGCTTTGTAATATAATCATCCATTCCGACATTGATAAATTTTTCGCGGTCACCTTGAATAGCATATCCTGTAATTGCAATAATTGGGATATGCTTTTTTCTTTGCTTTTCTAAAGACCTAATCTTCTTTGTGGCTTCAAAGCCGTCCATCTTTGGCATTTGGCCATCCATGAGAATAATATCAAAATCTTTCTTTTTATACTCTTCTAAAACTTTAATCCCATTTGATGCCGTAGTAACAGCCCATCCTTTAGACTTTAAGAAGCTGGCAAGATATAATTGATTTATCGCATCATCTTCTGCAACAAGTATTTTTAATTTTTTTGTTTCTTTAGCTTTCTTTGAAGTATCGTCGGTGTCGTTTTTTGGTTTTTTTCCTTTATCAGAAAGCATCAGTGGCAACTCAAAACTAACACTACTACCTTTTTTATATTCACTTTTAAAACTTATTTCACCATTCATTAATTCAGTTAGTTTTTTAGAAATGCTAAGCCCTAAACCGGTACCCTGGTATTCTTTTTTTGTTGATATATCAAGTTGTCTGAAAGATTCAAAAAGTAGTGAAATGTCTTTTCCTTTAACACCTATGCCCGAATCTGCTACAGTAAATTTAATTTTTAAATCCTTTTCCTGTTTCGAAGCTAGTGATACATTTAAAGAGATGAATCCTTCTTTTGTGAATTTAATTGAGTTACTAATTAGATTATTTAGTATTTGAACGATCTTTTTTTCATCGCCATAAAGCTCATTCGGCACCACTTTGTCAACTTTGCATTTAAATTCAATGTTTTTACTAGTATATGAATCTTTATAATTTTCAACAACATTTTTAACCATTTTTCTTAATCTGAACTCAGAGAATGTTAATTCAATGTTGTTAGATTCTATCTTTGAGTAATCCAGGATGTCATTAAAAATACTTAATAAGTTTTTGCTTGAAACAAGAATTGAGTCTAAATATTCCAGTTGCTTTTTTGTGATTTTGGTTTTTGATAGTGTATTTGTAAATCCTATAATTGCATTTAAGGGATTTCTTATTTCATGGCTCATGTTTGCTAAAAATTCACTTTTCGCAATATTGGATTTTTCAGCAATCTCTTTGGCTTTAATCAACTCTTCACGTTCTTTTCTTTCAGTAATATCGCGCGAAACACAAACTATCTCTTCAACAAGATTAGTGCTTGGATTATAAATAACCTGGTTGTTAGTTTCAAACCATATATAATCTCCATTTTTCTTTCTAATTCTGTAAGTCTCTATTAAGGATGTTTTTTTGTTTTCAAGCAGAAGAATGTGATTTTTTCTTATTTGTTCGATGTCATCCTGGTGCATATATTTATAGGCTGACTTCCCTATCATTTCGGAGGGAGAATAACCAAGAAGTTTTTTACTGACAGGTGATACATAAATATATGACCTATCCCAATTATGTTTAGAAATTAAATCACTGGAATTTTCAGTTAGAATTCGATACCTTTCTTCGTTCAGCTTAATAAGTTCTTCAGCTTTCTTTCTTTCTGAGATATTTCTTATGGTACCAACAATTAGCTTGGGTGCATTATCACTATAAAGAAGCTTTGCAGTGATAGAGCAAGGAATTTTATGATTATTTTTATTTGTCAATTCTACTTCATAATCAGAAATGGATGATTTTTCAAAAAGAGTGTTTATAAATTTGGCTTCATTATTTTTATCATCAAATAATGACTTATTAATCAATTCTTCTTTTGAATATTTAAGAATGTTTTTTACAGAAGGGGATAACTCCACAATTATGCCCTTAGTAGTTAATTCGAAATAAACATCTAATATATTCTCAAATATACTTCTGTATTTTTCTTCACTCTTTTTTAAAGCATTTTGTGATTCAATAAACTTTTTTTCTATTAAAAGGTTGTTAGTAACCTGTTGTATGACTGCCGGCAGAAGATTGATAAAATTAGAATCTTTAATTATATAATCAAGTGCGCCCAGTTTCATCATATCAACAGCAGTTTTCTCATCTCCATGCCCTGTTATAATAACAAAAGGAATTTCCTTATTGTATTTTCTTAGTGAACGAATCAGGTCTTCTCCATTCATATCATGCAGTTGATAGTCAAGCAATAAGAGAAAATTGTCAGGTTTGTTAGATTTAAACCAGTCAATCACATCTTTTCCGGTATAAAAATCTTTAGTAGAAATGTTTTGCTTTGCCAATGTCCTTTGTATCAAGACATTTAATGAATCATCATCTTCAATAATAAGAATAGTGAGTGGGTTGGTGATATTTTCCGCAATTGGTTTTAACATCTTAAAAATTGGTGCTAAATAAGAGATACTATACTAAAAAAGTTTTAGTTCTACATAAAATAATATGAACTATAACAAATTTACTACAATATTGTTATTCGACAATTATTTTTATAAATAAAGTTGAGAAATTAATTGCTATTATTAATGCATCTTGGGAATTTGTACAATTTTTAGAAAAAATCCCAGCTGTCTGACAACTTCGATGAATTTTTCGTAATTTATTGGCTTTACTATGTATGAATTACATCCTAACTTATGGCAGATTTCAATTTCTTTTGGGCTGTCTGTGGTTGTAATCATTATAACCGGAATATGCCTTAATTGCTCCTGGCTTTTTAGCTTTTCCAGAACTTCTATACCATCTGCTTTAGGCATTTTTATATCAAGCAGGAGAATATGTCCTTTTTGATTTATTTTATTTGTCTCTATTTGATCAAAGAAATAATTAATAATATCTTGTCCGTTTGAAAAGTGTAATATTGGATTAGCAATACCGGATCTTTGTAAATTTCTTTTTATCAGTAGTGCATGGCCTTCATCATCTTCTCCAATTACAACGACAATATCTTTATCCATAATTACTCAAGACTTATATTTATATAATTTGTAAGAAATGCCTTTATTTAGTTTACATTAAATAATACAAATAGTTTCAATTTGATTTATTTTTTAGTTTTCAATTATTGATATATATGTGATTTTCGTCAAAATAAGAATAATGAACTTATCATTAATCAACAGGTAATTCGATGTAAAAAGTACAACCTGAGGATTCATTGTTTTCAACCCATATTCTGCCATTATGGCGATTAATTATTTTTTTCACAATAGCCAGTCCAAGGCCATCTCCACCGCTGTCATTATGTAATCTTAGAAAAATCTTAAATATATCTTCAAGTTTATTCTCCGGAATGCCTACTCCATTATCTCTAAAATAATAAACTATACTATTTTCTTTTTGAAATCCCCCGATTTCAATATCATGCTCTCTATCCGGAGAAGCATACTTAATTGCATTTGAAATAATATTACTAAAAGCTTGATTCAACAGCATAATATCTCCGTTACAGTCGGGAAGGTCTTTTATATTTAGTTTTGAGTTTTTCTTGCTGAATTGAAAAGAAAAATTATGGAGTACATTATTTATAAATTGATTCATGTTTATGTTTTCATAGCAAATAGCTCCCCTGCCAAGTCTTGATATTTTTAATAAGCCTGCTATTAATGTGTCCATTTTTTTTGTGCTTATTTTAATATACTCCAGGCAATCAGGCATTTCATCAAAAATAAAATGTGCTAATTGTTCATTTTTCTTCAGCATTTCAGATTGTTCTTCAGTTATGCTGTTAGCTATTTCCTTAGCTGATTTAGTTAGTTCGGAGCTAAACCCTTCAATATTTATTAATGGGCTTCTAAGGTCATGAGAAGCAATATATATTATTTGCTCAAGTTCTTTATTCTTTTCGCTTAATTCTTTATTAAGCCTGGTAATAGCATTCGTTTGCTTAATCCTTTCAGATATGTCAATTGCTACTGCAAAGATGGCTATTGTTTTTGAATGATCATCTTTTACTAAAGAAGTTGACAAATAAACCGGAAATTCTTCGCCGGATTTCTTTATGTTCAACACTTCTCCTTGCCAGCTGCCTTTTAGCCTGGCATCTTTAATTTTCTTAAGTAATGTTTCAGAGTTATTATCAGATACAATCATATTGACAGGCTTTCCAATTACTTCTTCTTCTGTATAACCATATGTATCCAAAAAAGCCTGATTAACAAATTGAATAATATTATTTTCATCTGTAATATTAATACATTCACTTACACTCATTACAGCATGGCCCAAAATCCTGATTGTTTTTTCTTTTTCTATACGGTCAGTAATATCTTGAAGAATAAACAAAATATAGCTTGTTCTTACAGGGACAAAATGAATTTCAAAATGTAAAGTTTGGTTGTCTTTGTTCTTTAAGCTTATTTCAAATTGTTTGTTTTCATCTGATGTTATAGCTTCATGCAGGTTTTCTGTTATTGTCGCTTTGAGCTCCTCAGGAAACAAGTTTGTTATAAACTCTCCAATCTCCGGTTTGGAAAGAAAAAAACTTAAATCTTTATTCCTAATTTTTTGTTTATCAATAATTCGTCCATGATTATTAACGCTGAAAATCAAATTTGGAATGGCATTTAGTATTGCTCTGTATTGTTCACGGCTTTCAATTAGTATCTTTTCATTCTGAGTTTGAGTAGATATATCGGTAAGACAAACAATAAAATTGTTATAACCATTTACAGAAACAACTTTGCAAAGGCAGTGCTTAGGCAAGCCTGATTTATCTGTCAGAATAATTTGTAAACTTTTAGAAGCTTCTTGCTTATTTTCTGATATAGAATTTATATTATCCAAAATTTGAAATGAATAATCAGGCTTGATTATATTATTCAAACTCAACTTATTCTCAATATCTTGCTTTTCAAATCCACTTAGTTTTTCGAATTCGGAATTCGCTAGCTTTATATTTAAACTTTTGTCAACAAGGATTGTTCCTGTCCCTGTATTGTCAAATAAAGTTCTGTAAAGATTCTCTCTTTTTATTACTTTGATTATTTTTTTTCGTTTATGGTAATAATAATAAAACAGTATAAAGACAAAAGTGAAAATAATCGCCAGCATAATTATTAGCGACAATATTTGGCTGTTAAAATCAAAGGGAATTAAGAATTGCAGTATCATTTAATATCAATAATTATGCATAATAATTACATATATACAAATATAATGATATTAATATATCATGAAAACTTTAATTTAATAAATAAGGATAACTTGCCGATGGAAATGAAGTATGTTAAGAATAATCCCTAATATCAAGAAGAGTAATAAGATTATTGATTACATTTTGCAGATATTCTATGCAGGTTTCACTTTTTACAAGATAATTATAGACTCGCAGCTCTTGTGTTTTAGCCACAACATCTATATCTCTCTGGGCAGATACAACAATTATATTAATGTCAGGATTATAT
>JAWOBS010000224.1:0-12815 GCA_046484145.1 Bacteroidales bacterium | reverse complement strand
CTTTGAAAGGTTCCTTAACCCGGAAAGAATATCGATGCCTGATATTGATATTGATTTTGATGATGAGGGTAGGGAAAGAGTTATTGATTATGTGATTAATAAGTATGGAAGAGATAAGGTTGCACAGATAGTAACTTTTGGCAGAATGGTAGCACGTTCGTCAATACGAAATGTTGCCAGGGTGCTAAAATTGCCTTTGGCAGAAGCTGATAAACTGGCGAAATTTGTTCCGGAAAAACCCGGCACAACACTCGAAAGATCCTATGTTGATGTGCCTGAATTGATGCAAGCTCTCAAAGCAGGTGATGATCTTACTAAAGATACCTTAAAATATGCTCTTAAACTTGAGGGAACAAACAGCCACCCCGGTGTACATGCTTGTGGCGTTATTATCGGGCCTACTAATCTTATTGATTGTATTCCTTTAAGTAAGGACAAAGACTCTGAGCTTCCTGTTACACAGTATGTTGGTAAAGAGGTTGAGCAGGTGGGTATGCTTAAAATGGATTTCCTGGGACTAAAAACATTGTCTATTCTTAAAGAAGCAGTGAAAAACATTAAGAATCGCTATAATAAGGATGTGGATATTGAAAATATTGATCTTGAAGATAAGAAAACTTATGACCTTTATCAAGCCGGTGAAACAATTGGCACTTTTCAATTTGAATCTAAAGGAATGCGTGAGTATTTGCAGGAACTTAAGCCTACAAATATTGAAGACCTGATAGCTATGAATGCCCTTTACAGGCCGGGTCCAATGGATTTTATTCCTAATTATATCAACCGTAAGCATGGTAATGAAAAAGCTACTTATTTGCATCCCTGGCTTGAGGATATTTTAAAACCTACCTTTGGTATCATGGTTTACCAGGAGCAAATCATGCAGGCAGCCCAAATTGTGGGTGGCTATTCGCTTGGTTCTGCTGATATTCTTAGGCGGGCAATGGGTAAAAAAGATCCCGGTGAAATGGCCCGGCAGAAAGATATATTTATCGAAGGAGCTGTTAAAAAAGGTGTCGATAAAACTAAAGCTGAAGAAATCTTTGATGTAATGGCTCGCTTTGCCGAATATGGCTTTAACAGGTCGCATGCAGCAGCTTATTCCATCCTGGCCTTTAAGACAGGCTACCTTAAAGCTCACTATACTCCGGAATATATGGCAGCCGTGCTTACCCATAACCTAAGTGACCTGAAAAAGATTACTCAGTATATGGATGAGTGCAATAGACAAAATATTCCTGTTTTGGCTCCGGATATTAATGAAAGTGCCTATAACTTTACTGTTAATGAAAAAGGAGAAATCAGATTTGGCCTCGGAGCAGTGAAAGGAGTTGGTGAAGGTGCAGTCGAAAATATAGTTAATGAACGTTTAAATAATGGGCCGTATAAAAATATCTTTGATTTTGCTTCGAGAATTAGCCTGAGAAGTGTTAATAAAAAAGCATTTGAAGCTCTGGCCCTTAGTGGTGCCTTTGATTGTTTTGAAAATACACACAGAGCACAGTTTTTTCATTGTGAAAAGAATGAAGACTTGAATTTTATTGATAAAATCATCAGGCATGTAAACCAGGTTAATAACCTCGAAAATACTTCTCAAATAAATCTTTTTGATGAAACAGAAGATATTAATATTCCAGACCCTGAAATGCCTGACTGTCACAAATGGTCAACAATTGATATTCTTAAAAAAGAAAAAGAAGTTACCGGAATGTATATTTCCGGACATCCCCTCGACCAATATAAAGTCAGAATCAAATCATTCTGTAATACAAGTATTGACCAATTGCACAGCCTGGGTAATTACAAAAAAAGTGAATATGTTTTTGCCGGGATAATTACTGAAGTAAGACACAAAATTTCCCAAAAATCAGGAAATGGATATGCATCCTTTTCTGTTGAAGATTATACTAATAACTATCAGTTTTTTCTTTTTACAGAACAATACTTGAGATTTAAACATTTGCTTGTTAAGGACAATCCCGTTTTTATTAAAGCTAATCTAAGATTTAATAAAAGAAATAATGAATCTGAATTGAGAATTTTTCAAATGGGGCTGTTAAGTGAATTGGGTGAGAATTCAGCTAACAATCTCACATTGAATATTCCTCTTGAGAATTTGAACAATAAATTGATAGATATTGTTAAGTTTTCTGCAAATAATAACCAGGGAAATGCAAAACTGAAAATAAACCTTGTTGACAAAGAAGTCAAACATAGTGTTTTTTTAGAATCAAAGACAATAAGAATTGAACCCTTTGGTTTTTTATCAAATTTGTTAAATAAGATTGTAATTGATTACAAATTGAATTAATTTCGTTACATTAATTAGTTGTGATTTTTTTTAATCTTATAATAGAATTAAAACAAAATAATTATTATTAACCAAAAACTGGAAAAATGGCTTTAGAATTTACAGATGCGAACTTTGAAGAGATTGTATTGAAATCAGACAAACCTGTATTAATTGACTTTTGGGCAGAATGGTGTGGCCCTTGTAGAATGGTTGCTCCTATTGTTAACGAATTGGCAGAAGAGTACGAAGGAAAAGCACTTATAGGAAAGGTTGATGTTGACAGCAACCCTGAAATTGCTTCAAAATATGGGATTAGAAATATCCCTACAATACTGTTTGTTAAAAATGGAGAGGTGGTTGATAAACAAGTAGGTGCTGTTCCAAAGAATGTATTGGCAGGTAAATTGGATGCACTATTGTAGTTTTTTCCTTTTTCTTTTTATAGAGATTGTGTTTTTATCTCTGAAATTCTTACTATAACTCAAAATTAATGAGTATTTCTAAGTTTGATCAAGCAGTTTTTAAGAAATTCGAAAACCTTGAACTACTTGCCAGGCAGGTAGTTGAAGGTTTTATTACCGGTTTGCATAAAAGCCCTTTTCATGGTTTTTCAGTGGAGTTCGCTGAACATAAAACGTATAATCCCGGCGAATCAACACGTCATATTGATTGGAAGTTATATGCACGCTCTGAAAAATTATTTGTAAAGCGCTTTGAAGAAGAAACTAATTTGAGGTGTCAAATAATAATTGACAACTCATCATCTATGTATTTTTCCGGCAGTGATAAAATCAGCAAAGTTGAATTTTCAGCTTATTGTGCTGCCTCTTTGATTTATTTGCTGAAGAAACAGCGCGATGCTGTCGGCTTAAGCCTGTTTTCCGATAAAATAGAATCTCATTACAGGGCCAAATCCAATAGTGTTCACCAAAAATTGCTTTTTGCCCAACTGGAAAATCTTTTAAAAAAAGAAAATCAAAAACTGAATAAGCTCACCTCAACTGCTGACAGCCTTCATATATTGGCCGATAATATTCATAAACGCTCGTTAATTGTTATTTTTAGCGATATGTTTATCAACTCCGCAGACCCTGCAAAGGTATTTTCCGCGCTTAAGCATTTGAAGCATAATAAGCATGAGGTTATTCTTTTTCATGTTTATGACAAGGAAAAAGAACTTAATCTTAATTATAATAACCGGCCGATTAAGTTTATTGATATGGAAACCGGCAAAGAAGTTAAACTAAATCCTGCACGGATAAAGAATGATTATAAAAATACGCTTGAAAGTTATTTTGAGAATTTAAAAATGAGATGCCTTCAATATCATATTGATTTCGTCGAAGCTGATATAAATGAAGGTTTTGAAAAAGTTTTATTTTCTTTTCTGGTAAAAAGAGCAAGACTATATTAAAAAGTTATTGTTATTTCACTGTTTTTTGTATTTTTATAACATTATTACTGATGTCATATATAATTTATGATTTTTACTAGAATTTGCTTGTCCGGTTTTTTGATATTAACTCTTGTGTTAAAGGCTAATACTGTATTTGCGGATTACAGTGCCGATAACAATGATTTTCAATCCAATACTGTTTTATATTCAGACAGTGTTAATATTCTTATTTCTAAATCACAAGATTTCTTTGAATACAACATAAATGAAAGGCAGGAATTTGCAGTTTCAGCCCTGAATATCGCATTGCAAACTGAGGATTCGGAACAGATTGTTGTAGCTTATGATAACCTGGCTAGTATTAAAATGCTGAGAGGTAATTATATTGATGCAGAAAATTTGTATCGAGATGCTGATAATTTTGTTGACAGCAATGTATATCCGGAGCAAAGTGTACAGGTTGAAAACAAATTAGGTAATCTTCTTAGGCAGAGAGGTTTATATTATCTGGCCGTTGAATTACATCAGGAAGCCCTGGATATTTCAGAACAAAATGGATACATAAACGGTATTGCCACTTCTTTGAATCATTTAGGTATGGTTTATAAAAACCTGGGACAAACTGAAAGAGCCCGGGAGTATTATGATATGGCTCTTAAGTTGTCAATGCCTAATGATTTCCATAAGTTGACTATTCGTATTTTCAACAATATTGGGACATTAAATGTCATAGAAAGTAATCTTGATATGGCATTTTATTTTTATGACCAGGCTCTTGTAATGGCTGAAGATATAAATGACACTCATAGCAAGGCCATACTTTACAATAATATTGGTAATGTTCACAGAGATCAAAATAATTACGTATTAGCTTTGGATTTTTACTCAAAGTCAGACAGTATCCTCGATGTTTTTTATAATATTCCTCTCTATTCTTTGGTGATTAGAAATATTGGGCTTACATATTTTGAAATGAGAGAATATGAAAAGGCTTTGCAGCTTTTTGATGAAAGTATTGTTTTGATGAATGAAATTGGCTTGAAGTCTCTGATGATAGATAATTATTTTGACAGAGCACAACTTTTATTTGAAATGGGCAAGCACGAAGAAGCATTTAGGGACATGCGTTTTTATAGCCAGCTTAGCAGGGATTTAAACAAGAAAAACCTGGTAGGGCAGGCTAGTCTGCTTGAGGAGAGAAAGGATGAAGCAATGCGCATTAACAAGCTTTACCAAAGGCTTAAACAAGGGAATACAATAATTTTCTTCTTCGCAATATCATTTTTACTACTCGTTATCGGATTGTTAATCGTGTTTTATAAAAGAAATAAGGATAAAAAATCATATATAAGGCTGTTAAAAGATTCTATTGATGAACGAGACAAAATAACATCCGCTCTTAGAAAGTCCGAAGAAAAATATAGCAAGCTTATTAAAACCATGAATGAAGGACTTATCATGGCTGACGAAAACGACAATATCGTGTTTTGTAATAATAAAGCATGCCAAATGCTCGAAGCTGATTTTGAACAGATAAAAAACAGGCCTATAATTGATTTTATCAGCACTCCTGATGATATTAGAATTTATGAAGAAAATTTTGAGCTTAGAAAGATTGGTGTTTCTGATCAATTTGAAATTCAACTCAAAAGAATTACTGGTGGAAATTTTTGGGGGCATTTTAGTGTTTCTCCAATGTTGGACGAAAATCACAGGTTCTATGGAACCGTTATTGTTTTAATGGATGTAACGGAGTCTAAAGAATCTAATTACCAGCTGCAAGAAGCTACTGAAAATCTAAATCAGAAAATTAAACAGCTCAACTGTTTATTTGATGTTTCTGACCTGACTAGCGTGCCGGGAATAACTTTTGAAGATATCCTTAAAAAATCAATTGATATAATTCCCAATGGATTGAAATACTCTCATGATGTGTATGTGGAAATTGTATTTGAGAATGATACATTCAGATCAGATAATTTCAAGGATACCCCGTGGACCTATAATACACCTATAAAAATTCATAAGAAGAAATTAGGGCATATTAAAGTTGGGTACCTGGAAGAAAAACCTACCGTAAATAAAGATAACTTTCAGTTTAGTGAAAAAATCCTTATAAAAAGTATCGCTGAGAAACTTGCCCAGGTTATGGAAGCTAAAAATATGGAGATGGCTCTCAGTGAGAGTCGCGAAAAGCTTTTCCAGGCTCAGAGAATTGCAAAAATTGGTAATTGGGAATGGGATTTACAAAGCGGCAAAAAGACGTTCTCAGAATCATACTTTGAAATTTTGGGAGTTGCACCTGAAAGAAGAGCACTTTTTGATGATGATGCATTTAAAGATATATTGCATCCTGACGATAGAAGTGAAATAGTAAGCCTGATGCATAAAATTTATAGTGGTAATTACGAAGAGATAAATTCTGCTTACAGAATAATTGATTATAATGGCAATACTAAACATATAAGAGCAACAGGAAAAATTAATTATGATGACCGAATGAGGCCGATAATGCTTATTGGTACAGTGCAGGATGTGACAGAAGAGGTAATAAACCAGGAACTTAAAAATAATGTGGAAATTGCGGTAAAAACTTCTGAAATAAAACAACAGTTCCTTGCAAATATGAGCCATGAAATGAGAACTCCCATGAATGGCATACTCGGAATGATTGATTTTCTTATGAAAACAACCCTGAGTGAAGAACAACAGGATTATGCGCTGACTATTAAAAATTCATCGGAAAGCTTGCTGAATATTATTAATGATGTTCTTGACCTCTCCAAAATTGAAGCCGGTAAGTTGGTGTTAAAACCCATAGATTTTAGCCTGTTTGAAATGATTGAGAAAGTTAAAGGGCTTTTTGCTGCATTAACAAAACAAAAAGTTCTTGATTTTAATATTGTTATTAATCCTGAAGTGCCTGAATTTATCAGGGCAGATGAAAATAGATTGTTACAAGTTATAACAAACTTAATTTCTAATGCTGTTAAGTTTACACCTGAAGGTAGTGTGGAAATTGCAATTAGTCTTCAAAATAAAGAAGATAATGATATTGAACTTTATGTTGAAGTATCTGACACAGGCATTGGCATAAGCAAAGAAGCTATGGGGCAGCTTTTTAAGCCTTTTAGTCAAATAGACACATCACTAAATCGCAGCCATGAAGGCACAGGCCTTGGCCTTTCAATATGTCGTAGTATTGTTCAACTGATGGAAGGTGATATTGGCGTTAAAGATAATGCCAAAGGCAAAGGAACAACTTTTTTCTTCTCCTTTAATGCCGAAATGATTGACAAGAAAGTTATTCCGTCAAAAACAAGAAAGCTTATTGACGATGATGACCTGAATTTTGATATTGATGTATTGCTTGTTGAAGATAAAATTATCAATCAGAAAATTATTAAAATGATGCTTGAGAATGCCGGCTGTAGAGTAAAACTTGCTTATAATGGACAGCAGGCACTGGATATTATGGAAAAATCAAAATTTGATATTATATTTCTTGATATTCAAATGCCTGTTATGGATGGTGTTACTGCAAACAAGCATATGAGACACAGATTTGACGACTTACCTCCAATAATTGCGTTGAGTGCCAATGCACTGGAAGGTGATGCTGAAAAATATATAAATGCAGGTATGGATGATTATATCGCAAAACCTGTAAGAAGTGAAGACCTTTATGAGAAAATAATGATCTGGCTTAAAATAGATGTTAATAATAATGAAATTTAGTTTTATGAATTCTGATAATAGTATTCCTGAATTTGGCGATTTCCCGGTTTTTAATCAGCAAAATATGGAAAGATTGAGGTCGCAAACAGCCAATAAGCCCGAACTTCTTAAAGAAATAATCGATTCTTTTCTGGAGGAAAGCTTTGAAATTGTGGATGATATAAAAAACTTTAGCGAAAATAATAAGCTTGAGGAGCTTTCAATGTCTGTACATACCCTGAAAGGACTTACAGGAACTATTGGCGCATCTCGCCTTTATCAAATTTTATCTTATGTAGATGCTCACCATAAGCAAAATAACTTTAAATTTCAGGATTCCTTATTTGATGTTTTTCACTCAAATTTGGAAGATCTGAAATTGTATTTTATAAAAGAAGGGTTCTGCTAATTTAGAACCCTTCTTTTGTTTATTCCCCTAAATTAGTTTGTTATTTTTCCGGGTTAATAATGCTTCCTGAAAAGATTATTGAATTACTTGTGTTCTCTTTTATAAAGAATACAAAAGGACGGTCTGCTTTAAAGATTGTCTTGTCGTTAGGTGTTTCTGCCGTTTTACGAATGATAACAACAGCTGTTGCTGCCGCTGCTTCCGTCCCCTTTTCATCAACTTCAATGTATGCCTGGTGAATAACTTTGTCAATCTTAAGATCAAGTTTTCCTGTCATACCCGAAAAATCAGCATTATTAGAAAAAGCCAAAGGCATTCCCAATTCCGACAATACTTCCTGAAGCTCAAGATGAAGTTTTACTTTGAATTTTGGGATGTGAATCTCTACTTTCTGCTTCTCAAAACTATCAATTATTTCATTATAATTTGAAGTTTTAAAAGTACTTACAAAATCTTCAAGCTTTTCTTCTTTCTCCGGTAAAACAATTAACATAGAGAATTTATTATCGTGATATGGCAACTCAATTGCTGAATAATTTTTATCGTTGTAATAATTATACTCATGAGTATTTGTCATAAAAGTAGTCCGGCTAGGTTCTTTAGGTGTGTTAAAACGTCCTTCATAAGATGCTTTTTCTTCGAATGCAACCGCCCACTCAGCTAAAAAATATATAGCATTGACAATTACCATCCTTGTGTCTTCAGTTAAGATGTTTTTTTTGATAAGTTCTTGTATCTTGGAATTAGTTTTGTCTTCTACCCATTTGTTAATTTCTTGCCTGATGGCCTCCCTGTCACCTTTATAAAAGTCAACAAATTTGAGGACAGATCCGTAGTTTTTTTCAATCACTTCAAAATACTCTTTAATAAAACCGTAATCTTCCTGCGCATATATCGAATTTGCTGCTTCAAAACCTGTCTTTGAAGTGGAAAGCTCTTTTACCGACTCATAATAATTGCTAAAAGCCGGATGAAAAGTTTCCTGGTTTAAAGAGTAGTACATTACTTCAGCCATTTGTTCCATTGTTTTATTTCTTGCACCTCCATATGCCATCGCAATTGCTGTGTTAATGCTAAAAGGAGAGATTATTGTATTCTGACTGCTTAAATCCAGGTTTTTCATTAAATCAAAAGCAAATAAATTATTGCTTTCTGCAGGTTCTATTTCCATATTAGTTTTTTGATTGTTTTCGGTGCTTTGTTGGTTTGTTGATGAGGTCGTTTTCCTGCTACAGGAATAAACAAAAAATGGTATCAGAAGAAATATTAGTAAATCTCTTTTTAATTTCATGTTTTTATTTTTTTAAAGTAATGAATAATCTCTATTGTTTTATAAATATAAATAATCCCTAATTAATATCAGGCAAAGAAACTGTTACTATTGTCCCCCTGAATTTTTTGCTGGAAATATTTATATTCCCATGTAATTTTTCAACTAATGAATTGCAAATAACAAGGCCCAGTCCTGTGCCTTTTTCCTCGGCAGTCCCAATTGTTTTTGGATGTGGTGTGTCAAGCCTGAAAATGCTTTTTACAACTTCTTCATCCATCCCAACACCATAATCTGTAACAGAAAATACGCAATCACTGTTTTTCTTTTCTACGTTTATCTCTATAGAATTTTCAGGATGACTGTATTTTATCGCATTTGATAAGATTTTAGAAAAAATAATCTGCATTGCATTTGGATCTGAGCATAATTTTATTTCCTGGGGACAATTAAACAATAAATTCAGTCTTTTTTTGCTTAGATTATCCCTGTAAAGATTTATTGTCTCAGTTATAAACTCACAAATACTAAACTCTATGGTGTTGATTTTTGTTTGCTCGGTTTCGACTGTGGCCCATTCAATAAGGTTTTCAAGCAATTCGTATAACTGCTTTGAGTCCTCTTGTAATATTTTAGCCATCTTTATTCCTTCTGTGTTTTTTCCTTCTACTTCAGATAAGTCTTGCACCAGGAAGTCAGCCATTCCTTTCATTCCAAGCAAATTATCTTTTATATCTTTCGTTATTATAGAAAAAAACTTGGTTTTAACCTCATTTGTGTTTTTTAGTTCCTCTCTTGATTTTTGTAATTGAAGGTGAGTGTCAATTCGTGCAAATAAAATTCTAGAGTTAAAAGGTTTTGTAACATAATCTACTGCACCATGTTCAAAAGCTTTGATTATCATTTCAGTGTCATTAGCTTCGGTTAAGAAGATAATTGGCAGTGTTGAAAACGACGGATTGTTTTTTATTTTGTCGCAAAGTTCATAGCCATCCATTTCCGGCATTAAAATGTCAAGAAGCATTATATCGGGATTTGTTTCCTTTAACTTTGTCAATGCGTCTTTGCCCGACAGAGCTGAATAAACAATGTAGTTTTTATTGTATAGCAGACGCTCTATCGTTTTGACCATCTTTATATCATCATCAACTACCAGTACTTTGAAGGTTCTTGCGGAATTGTCTTTATGTATTTTCATAAAAACTTTTTTTTCAGTGTTTATAAGCAATAAAGTTATAAAGAATTATATATTTAGAAGACTTTTCTTATGCTTTTTAAGGATTTATTTATTATAATGTGAACACAATATACTAAAAATTGTTTTATTTTTTGAATTGGCTGACTTTCGTAGATTTTTTGTCTAACGGGCAATTTTTATCTAATTATCCAATACTGATACAATGTTAGCGGTTTGAGAGTAATTTTTTACTGATTATTTATTGACTTAAAAAAAATGATTTATTTTTACTTGTATTTTTTGTATATTTACAGATTAAAATAAATATTGGTTTCTCTTGTTTGAAAAGTATTTGAACCCATAAATAATCACAAAACATTTATAGTCGTGAAAAAGCTTATAATAATGTTTATCATCTTTATTGCAGGTGCAGGCCTAAATGAGGCTAATGCCGTGCAGTTTTATGGTTCTGGTTCCAATAATAATTCAAATTTTTTATTTATTAATAATTTAGGCCCACAGCCCCCAAGCAGGTCAAAAGCTCCGCCGCAGTCAAGGAAGCCACTCACACGGTCAAGACGTAGCCGGGCAATGACCCCTTCCGGATGGGAATTTGGTGGTAATATTGGTACATCTCATTCGCTGACAGAGATTGGTGGCAGCAAAGAAACCAGCAGAGGCTTTATTATGGATACCCAATTTGAAACAACAAGCCTTAGTATTGGTGCTTTTGGCAAATACAGGATTAATTACTGGTTTTCTGCCGAGCTTAATTTTAATTATGCTAACATTAATGGTGCTGACTCTCTGTCTCCGCCTAATACCCCTCGTTACAACAGAGACTTTTCCTTCAATAACAATATATTTGAGCTGGCAGCAAAAGGTATTGTTTATGCTCCAAGAATTGATCATAAATTTCCATTGGATATTTACGGATACCTCGGAATAGCTGGCTTTTATCATAATCCGGAGTTATATGTACCGGATCCTGATAATTATGATTTTGAAGAATATAGCAATTACCAGTTAGCTTTTCCTATGGGAATAGGTGCTTATTATACATTTCAGAAACAATATAAAGTTGGAATTGATATCGGATGGAGGAAAACTTTTACTGATTATTTGAATGGCTTTACAAGGACGGCTAGTAAAGGCTATGATAGTTACTACTTTATGGGCTTCAGGTTTAGCTACTTTATAAATACAACAAGAAGAGCTTTATTGTTATAGGTTTTTCTATAAAAAAAGAAGGCAAAGTGTTATTTTTAATACTTTGCCTTTTTTTTTGTTTGAAAATCGTTTTTGTTAAAAAAAATTAAAAATATTGTTAGTATTTTTTTGGTGAAATATGTTGTGTAAACGATATTTTTTTCTAATTTTGCTTTTGTTTCGCTTGAGAAATTTGCACCTTATATAGACTTAATATTTTAATATTTAGACAAAATACCAATATTGCAAAACTAAATACAATTTAATTATTTAACAAAACTCCAATAAGATGTCAAAATTTATCAAAGTCTTTTTCAGTGTTTCACTTATTTTGTTTCTTCCTTTGATTGTTTGTGGGGAAAGTAATAAGTTTAATCAGAAAGAAAATAATACTAGTCTTTTATTATCTGAATATGACTTCAGTATTTCTTCTTTGTTTACTTCAAAGAGTGATTATCCCGGTGCTAATAGTGATGGTTTTTTTAGTAGGCTTTTTAACAGAAAAAAGAAATCAGTAGCTGAAAAGAATTCAAAATCAGTGAAATTGTCTGGTTCAAAGAAAAGTCATGACCCGCCAAAAAGTAACAGTAGCATTCCAATGGGGGAGCCTAAAAATGGTTCACCCAGTTCAAATCCAAATACGGCTGTGCAGAATGTTCCCAAAGAACCTTTAAACGAATCCAGAAGAGATAAGCTTATTTCAAAAAGACAATGGTTGCTTGGTGTTTCTATTGGCTCTTCACATGCTGTTGCTGATATTGGTGGTTCAAAGAATTTGGCATTTGGTGATTTTGTTAATTATCAAATGAGTAACCTTGGGCTTAACTTAGGTATATTTGCAAAATATCATTTGAATGATTGGTTTGCATTAAGCTTTGGCATGGATTACGGAAGCTATAAAGGTGTTCATAATGCTTCAGAATTATTGGAATCTGATTATTATGGATATAGTTTTCAGAATGATATCTTTGAATTTTTCACTAAAACAGAATTTCATGCCCCTTTCTTAGCATCTAAACCTGCTGATGTTTATTTGTTTACCGGTATTGGAGTTTTCTTTAATGATATGAAGTTATATGATGATAATGACAGGCGTACACCACCTAACGAGATCGGTAATTATAATCAAACACAACCTGCAGTTCCTGTTGGATTAGGTTTTGGATATTGTTTTAGTAATCAACTCAGAATAGGTTATGAATTAGGATATCGTTATACTTTCTTTACTTTTTTTGATGGTATTAATGATTTAGGAAATAGTTATGATAGGTACTTTTCTAATTCTCTGAAAATCAGTTACAACTTTTAAATAATAATTTTGTTATTAATAAAACCGGGTATTGA
>JAWOBS010000202.1:0-3576 GCA_046484145.1 Bacteroidales bacterium | reverse complement strand
ATAAAAACAGTGGATCGGCTGCCATAAACTTAGCAGTTCACTTGGGCGCAAAAAGAATATAGCTATTAGGGTTTGATATGAAAGTAAGTCAAGGTACACACTGGCATTCACTCTATGATAGGAAGACAAAAAGAGAGCAAACAGAGGTGTTTAACAGGCACTTAAAAGGTTTTAAGCAGATTGCTAAAGATGCAAAGCAAAGGGGAGTTGAAATAATTAACTTAAACAAACAGCACAAAACAGAGGTAAAAGAGTTTCCAATTAAAATGTTAAAAGATGTCATCTAAATTGTTATTTGTAACAACAGTAGCAGGATTACAGTATTTAGAATATGCTTTAATATATATTTATAGTATCAAAAGAGCCTATCCTGAATATGATGTAATGATTTATTCGTGGGATGACATTACGCCGATAAGAAAAGGGCTAAAACTATTGAACGCTGAAAAATGTGTAAAAAAAATAGGATTTCCGTATGAAAGAAGTGTTAAGAATTACGCAAAAAGTAGGTTTTTACTTGGCAAACATTATTTTAAAAACAACAAATTTGCTTACATTGGAGATGTTGACTTTTTTATATGTAAGGAAACACCAACAATACTTGAACTTCATAAATCAAGATTAATACAAACAGGTTATTGTTATTCAAATGAAGTAAGAGAAAATATGAAAAGACTAACCGGGCTTCATTTTATTGACGTTGACAGATACTTCAATTACACCGATAGCGAAAGAATAAAAGCCAAAAAGGCAATTCAAGAAGGTGATAATAGCAAGACTGACGAAATGATGCTTTATGATATGTGCGAAAAATCTAAAGCTGGCTTAATTCCGGGCAATGTACGACCTCATCACGGAATTCATTTAGGCCATGTAAGGCAGTTGTTGTGTAAGAAAAACAAAAGAAGAAAAAAAGGTAAAAATAACATTGCACAAATAAGACAATCTTATAGAATGCAATTTATTGATGCTTATGAAAATGACCCTTTATTTCAAAAATTAATAACAGGATTAAGTATTGAAAAAGATATAAAACTACTATATGAAAATCTGTGTAATTAGTAAAAATGCAACATATGGCAATGTGGCTATATTAGCTGAGGGTTTAAGAAAATTTGCTCAGGTGCATGTTATATTCTTTGAAAAAGACCCAAAGGATATGTACAAACAAACTGATTGCACATTTACAAGTTTCATTCCACGAGGTTACGACCATTATTTATTTGTTGGCGTAGCAATGTTGAGAAATATGCCAATATGGGTTCAAAAGGCAGAGAAAACAGTTATATTAACAGATACTGCATATTTAAGAAAACACGAACACTACAACAGCATATTTAAAAAGTATAATTTCAATGTCTGGGCAATGCCTGACTTAGCCAAGCTGGCAGGGACTAACCAAATATATTATCAACCTTTTATTATTCCAAAAGGAGTAAAACAGATAAAAAAAACAAAAGACATTTGTCACTCACCTTTCTATGAGCAGAAGCATTGCCAAAAAGGCACAGGCATTATAAAAAGGATTGTCAGCGGCATTACTGTTATTGAGGGGATGAAATGGAATGATGCTATTAAAGAGAAAGCAAAACATAAAATATGCATTGACCAGTTGCATCAAGGCATTGGAAAATCAGGATTAGAGGCAATGCTTTTAGGCTGTGTAGTTCTATCAGGTCGTAAGCCTGATTGTAATTATTTACCGCCTGTAATATGGACGTCGCCTGAAACATTAGAAAAAGATTTGAATATAAAGGATTTTGAGAAGCATAAGCAAAAACAAATAAAATGGGCAAAAGAGAATTTAACTCCGGAATTTGTTGCAAAGCGAATATATGACACTATTAATATAGATGTGCTTATGATTTGCGTATCCGACAACTGTCACAGAACATGGAAGATGCAACAAGCACTGCTTGCTCAAAACATTAATGTAAAAGCATTTGCCTTGCAAGCGAAGCAAATAATACATAAGACAAATAAAGATAATATACCAGTCATTACATTAGCCGAGATGCAAAGGTATTGCAACAAAGCAAAAGTTGTTTGGGCAACAATGGGTAATTATACTTTATTGAACAGATTAAAGTTTACAAGTCCGGTTATAGCAACTCATGCAGGGACAACGTATCGAAACAACTATAAAGTTCATAATGCTTTATTCAACAGAATGGTTGACAAGCATGTATTATTAGGCCATGACCATATGGAGCTCGGAGCAAATAACGCTGTTTACAATTGTTGCAGAATAATTGATATTGACTACTTGCAACCAAACTACAATAAATCAGAAAAATATATCATCGGGCATTACCCATCACAACCCGATAAAAAGGGGACACAAAAGATTATTAATTGCTTGAATGAATTGAAAAGTGAAGGCTTTGATTTTATTGATAATGTAGATACAAAATTAGTATCATTCGAAGATAACGTAAAAAGGATGTCAAAATGTGATATATACATAGAGCAATTAGCACCAACAGTAGAAGGTAAGATGTTCGGAGAAATATCCAATACTGCATATGAAGCAGCTTCTTTAGGGTGTGCAGTAGTCACTAATTTGATTAATGATAAATATTATAACCAAAGGCACGGCGAACATAAGTTTCACATTGCTAATAACGAAAAAGAACTTAAGAAGCTCTTAAAATATTTACTATCTTTAAGCAGGGAAGAATTGAATAAGCTTCAAGTAGAAGCAAGAAAATTTATAGTAAATAAACATTCGTTTAAACCAATGGGTAAAGAATTATTGAAAGATGTTGAAGAATATTTAAAATCACCAAAAACGGCTAAAAAAGAAGTTTGTGGAGAAAGAAAAACAATCATAATGACACTTAGAAGCGGAGGTGATTTTGCGTTTAGTGACGTTACATTACTTGCTAATCATATACATAAGAAATGGAAGTCAGAAGTTGCGCCTAGAATTATATGCATGTATGACAAAATTAAACAGCCAATTGATTTAGGCAATATAGAATTAATACCAATACCTAACCAATGGCCGGGAGTATGGGCGAGAATGAGTTTATATTCGCCTGAAATGCGTGATTTAAGACCATTTCTATATATTGATTTAGACACGGCTGTTATTAATAATTTAGAAAATATCATTAAGTTAATAGATGATGAAAGCATGTATATAACCTTAGAAGACTTTTGGCAACCGGGAAAATTAGCAACCGGACTGGCTTGGATACCAAAGGATTCTAAAAAGGTAAATAAAATATGGGATATTTGGCTAAAGAGTAGCAAGCAGTTTAAGGGTAGAATGGATAACTTTTTAAGAACTTGCGTAGAACCTGATGCATTTTTCCAACAATTAAATAATAAGAAAATAGTAACTTTCAAGCCGAAAGTTAAAAGGCAGCTTGGTAGTACGTGGCTAAGAAATATTCCACCTGATGTTGATTTGGTTTGTTTTCACGGTTATCCAAGAATACCACAGGCAACGGAAGTAGAATGGGTAAAAAAATATATAAATGAGTAATCCTATTTTTATAACAGGCATTGAGCGTTCCGGCAGTACTATTATCGCCAAGATACTAGAAATGGCAGGATGCTATATTGGCG
>JAWOBS010000133.1:0-2947 GCA_046484145.1 Bacteroidales bacterium | reverse complement strand
ATTACAGCCAGGTAGGCTAGCATTACGCCCAGCATTAATCCTTGATTCTCCATAATTCCATTTTTTTATTGCAAAAAAACAAAATTTTGTTCAAAATTAAAAAATCATATTTATGTATTACTAAATATGATTCTTTAATTGCTTTTGAAAAACAAAGATTTAATTACCAATTGATTAAGTATAATACTTTTAATCAATAAAAAACCCTGAAAGCATTTAACTTACAGGGTTTTTTATTTACAACATCAACAATATTATCTCCTTCTAGAATGGCCTCTTCTTGAATCCATTCTCCTTTTGTTTTTTGGGCTGTGAGCATCAAAATATACTTTTTGCTCATCGGTTAGTAATTCTCTTACTTGTTGGCGATGTCTTGCGCTATACTTTAATTGTTGGTTTCTTAATTCTGACATCTCATCTATTATCTTGTCAACTTCACCCATGTCAGGATTGTCAGATCTTAGCAATGCTTTTTTGCGAGCGCGTAAAACATCCATTTTGTCGCGATGTTCTGTGGATTTTTTAAGTCTTTCCGTTCTTAGCTGCTGAATTGCTTCAGTTTGTTCTTCAGTTAAATCAGGAATATTGGAACAATAATCCATTGAACGTGCCTGTAATCTCATTTCCTGTCTGCCTTCCGGCCTTCTGTCGGCCCTTGCTCCTCTTTGTGCATAGATTTCTGTGCTTGCAAATAAAAACATTATAGCAGTCAGTAATACCGTTGAAAAAATTTTTTGTGTTTTCATAATTCTACTTTTTTTAATTTTTAAATATTTAATTATTCTTTAATCCTTTGATAGAATAAAAACCAAAAAGTTTAATTTGGCCTCCAAATCATTATATTTCAATCATTTAAACTTTATTTTACTCATCTTTACAATTAAAGTCAATTCTTATTATTTTTGCATCAAAAGAATAATCGCATGATCCGCATTAATAAAGCATTACATTTATCACTATCAGCCATTTTCTTATTAGTTTCAATACTGTCATGTACCCGTCAGATGGAGCGGAAAGAAGCTGAAGTTCATTTAAAAGCTTTTGATAACGAACTAATAAGGCTGTCAGACAAATTAACGAGCACTCTTTCTTATAGAATTTTGAAAGAAATATCAGCCATTGAAAATGTACCATTGCCTTTGCTAAAGCACGAACAGGAAAGGCCCGGCGCGCCGGATAGATTTAACTTCAAGGATTATGTTGGTATTTATAAATACGATTCAATAAATAATATTTTTTATAAACACAGTCATAGTGATTCAATTATAATAAAATACACTTATAGAGATAATAAAAATTCCAATGTTGAACTTGTTTTATCTGATTATGATGAGAAAAAGACAAGCTCCAGCTATGTTATTCCAACCACTTTGTATTTTGAAATGACAATTGACGATAAATCCATTATGAGCATAGAGCATAATGCTGAAGTTGAGCACGGCATGCCTACATTTATGGATTTCCGGGCGTTTTTTGATGATTATAAAATCACTACAAAAATGACAACAAAGCTGAGAAAGACAAAAGGATACCTTGATCAGGATATAACAATTGGCCACAAGACTGATAATATTTTTGAAGCTAATGTTAATGCTGTTTTGGGCTTTCAGGATTCTGTATCTTATTATGTAAAATCAATAACAAAGCAGGTTGAAATGTATCCAATAAGTATTAATGCAAGAGTTAATAATGAAGATATAAACCTCAAAACAAATAATTATGTTGAAGAATTTAATAAAAACAGCAATATCACTATATTTTCTACAACAAATAACAAAAAAGTAGGGGAAGTTAAGTTAAAAACCAAGCCGGGAAGTGATAAGCTTGATTATGTAGTTTATTTTAAGGATGGCAGTTTTGTTTTTATTGATGAGATGCTATTCAGCGCGGAAAGGATACTAAACTTTAAGCTATAAGCTTATTTTCAGAACCTTGCCCTGCCAATATGGCTTTCTGAGTTGTTAAAATAATGACTTACTACAATATCATTTGGGTAAACAAAATAGCCGCCATTATTGTCAAGATCAATTCCTGTGACATAGAAAACAGCCTGCCAGATTAAGAGAGAACAATACCAATGAGAATTATCAGCCCAATTATCGCGCCGGCCATCCTTGACTTGTTCTTCAATTTCAGGATTACCGGGAAAACGTTTCATAGCATTCCAGCTTGATAGATCTCCCTCTTGGGCAACAATAAAGTCTATAATTCTTTCAATCTCTTCTTCGCTGATATTAAGTCTTAACCTATACCTGCTCCCGGTATAGCGCGGACTAAAGCTCTCATTATGAAGAAATGGATTCTCATTAATATCCAAGCCCTTAACCTCTCGTAGCTGGTATTTTTGTGGAACAGGCTGGGCATGAGACTCAAAAACATATGCATTTGCCAAAATACTGTCAGGAAATTCACCTGAAGCTCCCCGTGTGACAATAGCGGCATGGCCAAAACCCCAGCCATCTTCCAGGTATGCTGTGCGAGGAAGAATATTACTGTTTGATCTAATAATTATATCTCCCCTTTTTAAATCAGTTATACCTTCATAAGCAAAAGAGATTTGGCCAGATTCATCATAATTATTTAATGTATCTACATCATTCGAATGGCCGTTATCTTCTGAGCACGAACAACTGAAAATCAGAATTGTTATGCAACTAATAAAAACATTTGTTAATAATTTTTTCATAGACATAATCAAGTATTACTTGAAGCAAAATTAAAATAATTACGCTTCAATTCAGCTTCATGAGCTAAAATAAAGAAAAAAAATATCAAATTTATTAGAAACAAATTATCTTTGTACGATAAAACTAAATTAAGCTTTAACCTCAAATTTAACAGTTATGAAAAGAATGATGAATTTAAAAAGTAGCTTCAAAGTAATAGGAGCAATTATTATTGCATCTGTATTTATAGTTAGCAGCTGTAAAAAAGACCCTGCCGGCGG
>JAWOBS010000097.1:0-9487 GCA_046484145.1 Bacteroidales bacterium | reverse complement strand
CTTTTGAGCTGATAGAAGGTATTCTTATCAGTTCAAACAGATCTTCCAGAAATTTTTCCTTATTACTTTCAATAAATTCTTTTAAATCTTTCATTTGTTTTTTTATTTGTTTAGTTAAATTATTAATTTTATATGTTTTATCAATCGAATTTTTGTATTTACGTTTTTTATTTATGAGGATATAATTTTTTAACTCATTCTTACACAAAAAAAACAATAAGCAATTTACAATAAATTACTGTATCAAAATATATTTTATACTTTTTTCTAATTTTTGAAAATTAGTTTTTCTTTATAAGCAAAAATATAAAAATGATGCATTTTAAAAAATTAATTTAAGAAAAACAGGTGTTTTACGTAGTAAATCGTACGAATAAATTTTGTTATTTTACTTTATTATAAAGGGTAATTTTGTTTTAAACTAAAAATATCTTTTTTAATTTTTTTTATAATTATACTATCTTCAAATTATTTGCTTATCTGATGTTTAGAAGAATAACTAATCTTATCAGGAACATAAATTATGCTATAAAGATAGCTGTGATATATGTTTTTTTCGGATGCTTGTGGATAGTATTTTCTGATTCAATAGTTGATTTCTTTATAAATGATTTGTCTTTTCTAACAAAGGTACAAACCATAAAAGGCTGGTTTTTTGTTTTTGCCAGTGGCTTGATAATATATTTTTTGGTTAGCAGGGCTTTTGCAGAAATAAATAAAGCACGTAATTCACTTAAGCAGGCATTATTATTTCACAAAACTCTTTTTGAGGAGTTTCCTCAGCCTGTTTACCAGTTGTCATCAGAGGGTAAAATTGTTTTTATGAATTCAAAATGCAGGAAGCAACCCGGGCTAAACAAGAAGCATGTGTTTGATAATGAGTGGCTAAAATATGTTCATCCTGATGATAAGCATGTTGTAATTGAAAAATACAGAAAAGCTTTATCGTCTGAAATGCCATATTCCATTGAATATCGCTTACTTCACAAAGATGGTGCTTTTCGATGGCTAATGGATAATGGTTCTCCCTTTTTTACCTCAACCGGCCAATTGAAAGGATATATAGGCAGTTTTGTGGATATTGAAGAGAAAAAGACCTTTGAATTGAAGCTTGAAGAAACTCTTAAGATGTACAGTGATTTGTTCAATAACAATCCGGCACCAATGTTTGTGTTCGACATTGATACTCTTAAAATACTGGAAGTAAATGAATCTGCAATTTTTAAGTATGGATATGGACGGGAAGAATTTCTTGAGCTATCCATGAAGGATATTTGCTGCAATAAATCTGTAAAAGATGATGCTGATAATGTAAAGAATGAAAAAGAAGTTTTTGATCTTGAAGATTGTACAAAGCATATAACAAAAAATGGAAAGCAGATAGATGTTGAACTTGTTATGAGGCCTTTGCCGGATTTTAAAGATAAACGTGGCTGTATTGTTGCTGTGCAGGATGTGACTGAAAGAAACATTGCTTTTAATGATCTTTCGGAAAGTGAAAAGCGCTTTAAAACTTTGTTTAAGTCTTCTCCTGATGTAAACATTGTTTTGACAGATAAGCTAATAGTTTCTGACATAAATGAGGCCGGGCTGAAGTTTTTTAATAAGAATATCCAAAATCTTACCGGAATATCGTTATATGATCTTTTTGAAGATTACTTTACTGATATTTTTGTTGAAATGATTGAAGATGTGGATGATTATGGCTTCTGTCAGAAAATTCTTTCTTCGGGATTATATAAAAACAAAGAGTTTTCTGCTGAGATTTTCTGCCTGTCATTTTTCGAGCATGGCAATAAAAGGTATTATCTTAGCTTAAGAGATATTACTGAGAAAGTATTGCTTACTAATGCCCTTGTTGAATCAGAAAGGATGTTGAATACCTTGATAGATAATGTGCCCGGAATGGTTTATCGCTGCAAAAATGAGCCTCACTATTTAATGGAGTTCGTCAGTGAAGGCTGCTTGAAAATTACAGGATATAAACCTAATCAGATAGAAAATAGCTTAGAGGTGTCATTTGGATCATTGATACACCCTGACGACAGGAAAAGAATATGGGAAGAAATCCAGGAAAATTTGAATTCCAGAACAACCTTTGTTCTTATATACAGGATAATAACGGCAAATGGAGATGAAAAATGGGTTGTTGACCAGGCTAAGGGCGTTTTTAATGAAAAGGATGATTTATTGTTTATCGAAGGTTTTATCTCTGATATTACAGAAGAGAAAAATATGCAGGATGCATTGGCTTACCAGTCAAATTTGTTGAAAAGCATTATTGATAATATTCCCTTTCCTGTTTTTTATAAAAGCATTAATGGTAAATACTTAGGTTGTAATTATGAATTTTTGAGGTATTTGGGAAAAACAGAAGATGAGATAATTGGCAAAACGGTTTTTGACATTTTTCCTAAAGAACAAGCCGAAGAATTTGATAATCGTGACAAGCAACTTTATGACTCAATGTCTACTCAAAAATACGAGACAACTATCCATTTTAAAGATGGCCAATTAATGGATGCGTTGTTTTTTAAATCAGTCTTCTTTAGTAATGAAGGAAAACCGGATGGAATTGTTGGTGTTTATCTTGATATATCTGACAGGGTCCAAGCCGAAAAAACTATTAAAGGCCAAATGAAAGAGCTGGAGAGAATTAATGCAGAATTAGAGCGTTTTACTTATACTGTTTCTCATGATCTCAGAAGTCCGCTGGTAACAATAAAAGGATTTCTTAACATGATACGAGAAAATGCAGTTGAAGGAAATATTAAACAGTTGGATTCTGATATTACCAGGATTAGCAAGGCTACTGATAAAATGCATTTTTTACTGCAAGACTTATTGCAATTGTCTAGAATTGGAAGAGTGACAGAAGATTTTAAAAGCTTTTCAATGTTTAAGCTCGTTAATGAAACCATTGCATTATTGAAAGGAATTATTGATAAAAATAGAGCTGTTGTTCAAGTGCAAAAAGATATGCCTGAAGCATTTGGTGACAGGCACAGAATAGGAGAGGTTTGGCAAAATCTTATTGAAAATTCTTTGAAATTTAAGGGAGATAAAAAACCATATATAAAAATTGGAAGTTTTAATGATAAAGATAATAATCCTGTTTTTTTTATTGAGGATAATGGAATTGGAGTGGAAAAACATTTTCAAAAGAAAGTGTTCGGACTTTTTGATAAATTAAACCAGGATAGCGAGGGAACCGGTGTAGGACTGGCTATTGTTAGCCGGATAGTTGATATTCATGGAGGAAATGTTTGGTGTGAATCTGAGGGGATGGGTAAAGGCTGCAGGATTCTTTTCACCCTTGCTGAAAAAAATTAATGTAAGTTGTTAAATAATAGTTATAATGAAGAAAATAAATGTTCTAATTGTAGAAGATAATGCCGGCCATGCCGGCCTTGTTAAAAGGTCTTTTAACAATTACAAGGAGGATTTTGAACTGTTTTTTGTAAATAGTATCTCTGAAGCCAGAAATGCAATAGAAGAAAAAGGTGTTGATATTATTGTTTCTGATTGGGCTTTGCCTGATGGTGAAGGCTTTGACCTTTTTTCAAAAAATAATTCTAATGATTTTGATACACCCGTGATCCTTCTTACTAGCCAGGGTAACGAGGAACTAGCTGTCAGAGCTCTTAAAATGGGAGTTCTGGATTACATCGTGAAAAATCAAAAATCTTTCGAAGATTTGCCGGCAATCACTGCTAAAGCATGGAGAGACTGGCAAAATATTAAAAAAGTAAAAGAAGCTGAACAAAAGCTTATAGAAAGTGAACACCGTTACAGGTTAATTACTGAAAACATTAATGATGTTGTATGGCTTGTGGATCTCGAGATTACTCATTTTAAATATATCAGCCCTTCTATTGAGAAATTTCTGGGATATAAAAATGATGAGCTAATCAATAAATCAATAAACATTGTATTTGGTGGCCATTCATTAGCAAAAATTGAATATCTAAGACAGAAAATCAGAAATGAATTAAGAATTAGCAAAGATAATGTCAAAGTATTTAAGATTGATATTGAACTGGAATTTATTCATAAAGATGGCTCGCCGCGTTGGGGTGATCTGAAAGGCTCCTTTTTATTTGAAAATGACATCCCTAAATCTATTCACGGCGTTACTAGAGATATTACAGAAAAAAGACTCGCTGAAAAAAGATTGAGAATACAGGAGGCATATTTTGAAACACTTATACACGAAGCTCCTGTGGCAATTACGATTTTAGATAATAGTGATAAAGTTATTCAGATTAACAGGAAATTTACCGAGCTTTTCGGTTATAATTCAAGTGAAGTAAAAGGTAAGCAGATCAATGATCTTATCGTACCAGCGGATTTAAAAGGTGAAGGATTTGATGCCACACAATTAGTGGCTAAAGGACAAAATGTAGGTTTCGAGTCTGTTAGAAGAAATAAAAATGGCGATCTTCTTGATGTTTTGATTCTTGGCAAACCTGTTTTTTTTGGTGAAGATCAAATAGCAGTTTTTGGAATTTATCAGGACATTTCCGAGCAAAAGAAAATTCAGGCTCAGCTTAAACAGCTTTCTGAAAGATTAGTGCTTGCTACAACATCTGTAGGTATTGGTATCTGGGATTATAATCTTACAAATAAGACATTGGTTTGGGAGCCGGAAATGTACAAATTGCACAATTTAAAACCAAACGACTATGCTGATTTGTTTGAAGTTTGGATTAATTCTGTTGACGAAAATGACAGAAATAGTATTCGAAAGCTATTTTCTGAAAATAATATTAAGGAAAGTGTAATTCAAGGAGTTTATAAAATAAAAAATGGGCGGAATCCGCGCTTTATTAAGTATTTTGCTTCGTTTATTAAGGATGAAAATGGCAAGCCGGTCAGGGTTGTTGGTGCCTGTTGGGATAATACTATGGAGGTTGAGCACGGTGAGCTAGAGAAAAAAGTGGAGATTTCTGACAGGGTTACAAATATCAAACAACAGTTTCTTGCTAATATGAGTCATGAGATTCGTTCTCCTATGACCGGAATTATTGGCATGACGGAGCTGATTCTGAAAACGGAGCTTACTGATAAGCAGAAAAAATACCTGGAAACTATTAAAGTATCTTCTGATAGCCTTTTGAATATTGTGAATGATATTCTTGACCTGTCAAAAATTGAAGCTGGTAAAATGGAAGTCAGGCCGGTTGTATTTAACCTTAAAAAAAGCGGAGAGAAAATTTTTAATTTGTTTTCTGCTGTCTCAAAGCAAAAGGACCTTGATTTTTCATTGGAATACGACGAACGCTTGCCTGATATGATATATGCAGATGATCACAGAATTGAGCAAATTATTACAAACTTGGTTAGCAATGCTATTAAATTTACGAATCAAGGTTTCGTGAAAATAAAGTATAACTTATTAAATATACTTGAAAATGAAATTGACATTGGAATAGATGTTATAGATTCGGGCATAGGTATTTCTAAAGAAAACCAACTTAAATTGTTTGATATGTTTTCGCAGGTCGATACTTCAGACACTCGTACTTTTGAAGGTGCCGGACTGGGGTTGTCAATCTCCCAAAGATTAGCCGAACTTCTGGGCGGCAGTATTGGTATTGAAAGTGAATTGAAGAAAGGTACACGTTTTTGGTTCCGTTTTTATGCCCGAAAATTAAGCAGAGATGAAATATCAGAAGCCAAAGAACAGATTGAAAGTGAAAAAGTGCCAAAACTTGGTTGTTCTGTGCTGCTAGTTGAAGACAAAAAGACAAACCAAATGGTGATCACCTTAATGCTGGAAGAGGCTAATTGTAAAGTAGATGTGGCTTCAAACGGCGAAGAAGCATTGCAGAAATTTGAACCGGGTGTTTATGACTTTATTTTGATGGACATACAAATGCCGATAATGGATGGTTTAACTACGGTTAAAACTTTGAAAAAAGATTTTGCACCGGAGGAGTTGCCTCCTGTAATTGCACTTAGTGCCAAAGCAATGGAAGGTGATGCTGAATATTACATATCACAAGGTATGGATGATTATCTGACTAAGCCGATTAGTGCAAACAGGCTTTATCAGAAAATATCAGCTTTAGCTCAGAAAAATAGAAAAAATTAATTTTTAATCGAGATATAATAAAGCTATTATTTCTTTTCTACCTTATTCCAGTTTTGTGTTCTGGAAAGGCCTGTCCAGTGAATACCCCGAAGTCTGAGCCCCGAATCTTCAAGCCAAACTTCACACTTGTATTCTTTGCCTTTCTTTGGGTCGAATATAGTGCCGTTTTCCCATTTCTTGCTATCAGCGTTATATTCAAGTCCTCTTAGTATTATTGTTCCTATAACTTTACCATTTGATGTTTTATAATGAGAATACTTGCCGCTGCATTTTTCACATTCCGGATCTTCCCGGCCCGGTTCAGGATTTAGTAATTCTTCAATCCGGCCATAATATTTCCCGTCACTAGCCCTGTAAATCCTTACAATGCTCTTTGGTTTTTGTGTTTCGTCATCAATAGTTTCCCAGTAACCTACTACAGCTCTTGCGCCCGAAGGTTTTGCAATTGCGGTATTTATGCCTGCCAAAATAGTAACAGCCAATAAAAACAAAATAGCTCTCATCATAAATTGTTTTAGTTATTATTAAATAAGTGTATAAATTTTGATCAAATATAAAAAAAAGAATTAAACTTTAAGGCCAATCATTCCATTTTTCAATATCTCTTCTTTCTTTTTTTGTTGGCCGTCCTTTCCCTCTTGGCCTGAAAGATGGTTTTGATTTAATTGCTTCAAGTTTTGCATATTCTTCCTCAGGAGTGAGATCCTCCATGTAGTTTGAGACAATTTTTGCTCCGACTCTTTTATGCAGGAGATCTGTTACTTTCACTGTTTTTTCAATAGGACCTGTTCTTACAGTGATAATCATATCTTGTTTTACTTCCTTTGAGGGTTTTATCTCCTCACCATCTATTTTTACCTTGCCGGTTCTGCATGCAGCTGTTGCCTGGCTTCTTGTCTTGTAAATGCGAACAGCCCAAAGCCACTTGTCAATTCTAAGCCCTGTGTCATTTTTCTGTTCTGTCATAAATTATTTTTTTCTAAAATATATCGCTATTGGCACACCTTTGAAATCCCAGTGCTTTCTTATCTGGTTTTCTAAAAACCTCTGGTATGATTCTTTGATGTATTGTGGCAAATTGCAGAAGAATGCAAATGATGGATAATGCTTATTTAATTGAGAAATATATTTAACCTTAATATACTTGCCTTTTACGGCAGGTGGTGGGTTATTCTGTATGATTGGAAGTAATATTTCATTTAATTTACTTGTTGGTATTTTCCGCTTCCTGTTTTTATATACTTCAATAGCATACTCTATGGCTTTAAATATTCTTTGTTTTGTCAGAACAGAGGTAAATATTATTGGAACATCCTGAAAAGGTGCAATCCGTTCACGTATAGCTTTTTCAAATACTTTTACCGAATTTGTTTCTTTTTCAATCAAATCCCATTTATTAACCAATACAACAACCCCTTTGTTGTTACGGGCAGCTAATGAAAATATGTTGACATCTTGTGATTCAATACCTTGTGTTGCATCAAGTAAAACTAAGCATACATCCGAGAACTCAATTGCTCTTATGGATCTCATTACAGAATAAAATTCAATATTTTCAGTAACTTTCCCTTTTTTTCTAATGCCTGCAGTATCAACTAAATAAAAATCAAAACCAAAACTTTTATATCTTGAAAAAATCGTATCACGAGTTGTTCCTGCAACAGGGGTAACTATATTTCTTGTTTCTCCGATTAGAGTATTTATCAATGAGGATTTTCCAACATTTGGCCTGCCGATAATTGCAAATTTTGGAAGATCATCGTCAGGTTCTTCAATTTGTGTTTTTTCCAGAGATTTTACCACATCATCCAGCAAGTCGCCTGTGCCACTGCCGCTAACTGCTGATATTCTGTAAACTTCTCCTAAACCCAATTCGTAAAAAACTACAGCATCATTTACGTTTTTTGTTGAATCTACTTTGTTGGCAACCAGGAATATCTTTTTCCCGGATACTCTCAATAACTGGGCAACATCTTCATCCATGCTTGTTAAGCCTTCCCTTGTGTCTAATAAGAAAAGTATTACAGATGCTTCCTCAATAGCAATCTCTACCTGCGTCTTTATCTCAGTTTCAAAAGCATCATCAGAGTTTAATACATAGCCCCCGGTGTCAATAATTGAAAAATCGACGCCATTCCAATCACTTTTTCCATAATGACGGTCGCGTGTAACTCCTGAAGTGGAGTCAACAATTGCAGAACGGGTTTTTGTTAACCTGTTAAATAAAGTGGATTTGCCTACGTTTGGGCGCCCTACAAGGGCTACAATATTGCTCATATTTTTTAATAAAAAGAAAGCTTAACAATTATAATGCTTTGTGAAGAATAATTTCAGGTTGCAAAAATACTAATAAATAAGCAATTTGCAGTTAATGCTTATTGGTCATAACCAAAACGACGAAGTTGATTGTCATTCTCTCGCCAGTTTTTGTTGACTTTCACATGAGTTTCTAAAAATACTTTTTTGTCAATAAACTTTTCAATGTCCTCGCGGGCTAATGTACCTACTGTCTTTAGTTTGCTGCCTTTATGGCCAATTAGGATTCCTTTCTGGGATTCCCTTTCCACATAAATTATACATCTTATCTTTACAATACTCCCCTCATCTTTGTAAGATTCAACCTCAACTTCAACAGAATATGGGATTTCTTTTTTATAAACAGTAAGTATTTTTTCTCTAACAATCTCAGACACAAAAAATCTTACAGGCTTATCTGAAATTTCATCTTTTGGGAAATAAGGCGGCGATTCAGGAATGTAGTCCAAAATCAGTTCAAATACTTTCTGAATATTGAATCCGTTTAAGGCAGAAATTGGAATTATTTCCCACTTTGGAAATCTTTCCGAATACTCTTTCATTTTTCTTTCAACTTCTTCCTGGTTGGATAAGTCAATTTTGTTTATTATCAGAACGCATGGTATCTCAGTATTTCTGATATTTTCAATAACATCCGCTTCCTGGAGGTTTTCTCCAACTTCCGTCACAATTAAAAACACATCTGCATCTTCCAGTGATGAATTCACAAATCGCATCATATGTTCCTGCAATTTATAACCGGGTTTTATTATGCCGGGAGTATCGGAAAATATTACCTGGTAATCATCTCCATTTAAAATTCCCAAAATTCTGTGCCTCGTTGTTTGTGCTTTTGGATTTGTTATTGAAAGCTTTTCTCCAAGGAAAGCATTCATAAGTGTTGATTTCCCAACATTAGGACGGCCTATTATGCTGACATATCCGGATTTGTGCATTTTTTTTAGTGTTTACTTGTGATTTGCAAAATTATGAAATAATACTGTGCCTGTTCAAAGGCGCTGCGCCGTCTCGGGAACGGCGGAGTCAGCAACTTGGTATCTACCCAATTCGGGTATCACATTATCAAGAAAACCG
>JAWOBS010000077.1:0-16274 GCA_046484145.1 Bacteroidales bacterium | reverse complement strand
AAACCATTTGTCGCGATCCACAGGATGACCAATCTCACTAATGTTTTTCTTAATATTGAACTCCCTGGAAGCCAATACATTTAAAACGTATGGCCTGTTAGCTATTTCAAGTTTAGCATAATCAGTCCATTTATCAGGATAACCAATTTTTAGATTAATAACATCCAGTTTCTTTATTGCTTTTTGTTTTGTCTCGCTTGTCATCCAGTCAAGCCTGTCAATTCTTTGTTCAAAACCTCTTTTCAGGTAAGAAACGAGTTCTTCCATTCTTTCTTTTGCCTCTTTTGGAAAGTAAACTTTAACATACTCTTCTCCAATTGCTTTGCCGATAGATCTGTCTAATGTCCTTAATACCCTTTTCCATCTTTCCTGATTCTTTTCTCTGCCTGACATTACTTTTCCGTAAAACTCAAAAGTAGCATTCTCGAAATCCTCTCCTATATATGCTGCAGTATAACGCAATACATTCCAATCCAGGTAGTTCTTTATTATTTCAGTATCAGTATTTTCAAGAATATTACCAACTTCTTTCATAAAATCAGGCATTCCAACATTAATCTCATCAACTGATAGTTCACGTTCTTTAAAATATGTATTCCAATCAAAAGATGGACATAGATTTATTAACTCTTCAACAGGCATCTTATTGAAAGTAGCATAAGGATTTCTCCTTTCAAGACGACTCATAGATGCTTCGGCTAATTTTGTTTCAACAAGCATAATATCCTGTACTTTACTTTCAGCCTCTTCCTCAGAATTTTCTGCCAGCATAAAGATCCTGCGAATCATATCTTTATAGGCTTCTCTTATAGCAAGCGTTCTTTCATCATCTTTAATATAATAGTCTTTGTCAGACATTCCCAATCCACTCTGGCCAATGCTCCCAATCATCATCTCTGTATTTGACCTGTCCTGAGTTGCTCTTAATGCAAAAAATGGCCTGAAACCTTTAGTGTGAAGATTTGCCATCAGTACAGAAAAGTCATCTTTACTGTCTGCTTCCTGTATTTTGTCACGTATTGATTGTATTGGCTTTGTTCCATTATTGTTAATGGAATTTATATCCATACCACTAATGTAAAAATCACGGATTTTTTGCCTGTTAGATCCTTGCTCTGCTGATTTGTCTTTCTTTATTGTTGAAAGCAGAGACTTTAACCTCTCATAATTTAGTTTTTCTAAATATTCAAATGATCCATATTTGCTGTATTCATCAGGAATTGGATTGTTTTTTAGCCAATTGCCATTTACATATATGAAAAAGTCCTCACCGGGGGATACACTTAAATCCATATTTTCTAAGTCAATAGGCTTTTCTGTATTTGTCGATTCACAAGAATATAGCGAAAATAATATAGAAATTGCAAGTATTAGTCTACTAATGGACATAGTTATCTATTTTAATTATTGAATTTTAAAATAAGAGTAAAAAATTGTAACATAAATGCTCTGTAACAATGCGAAAATAGCATATTATTATCAGTAATGAAATGTTTGTTTAAAGCTTTTAATTTTTTTTATGAGTTGCCCCAAAATATATTAAAATATTTAAGAGCCTAATAGTCTATATATGCATATTTGAAATTAAAAATGTAACTTCGAGCTCAGTTTTATAATTTGATTAATCGTGGTTAATAATAGTGAAGCAGACATTAAGGAAAAATCAGATGCCGATATAAATGGGAATAAATCGGAATATGATGATTCACAGCCTTATAAGCCGGTTTTGAAAAATGAGCCCTTTTTTGGTAAGAACTTGAAGCCCTGGCAAAAGGCGGCTTATAAAATTTCCGGTATACTTTCTTTTTTATTGGGTATGCTGGGTATAGTTTTGCCTTTATTGCCAACAACACCATTTCTTCTACTAGCTGTTTGGTGTTATGCAAGAAGTTCTGAAAAATTGTATTACTGGCTAATATATCATAGGGTATTTGGTGAGTATATAAGAAATTACAGAGAAAAAAAAGGCATACCGCTAAATATCAAAGTTTGGGTTTTGAGCCTTTTGTGGGTTACAATCTCTTTTTCAGCTTTCTTTGCTGTGGATTTATTATTGGTTAGAATACTGTTGTTTCTCATAGCAGCCGGTGTTACTATTCATATACTTAAAATCCCAACATATAAAAAACGGAAGTAGATTTTTTTCTAAACATTATTGAAATATGAAAGTAATAAAATCATTGGCTTTTATAGCATTGTTTTTAATAAATGCTTCCTTTGCTTTGCAACAGCTTGAAGACAAAACACCATCGTATCAGCGTGCTGAATATATACTTTATATTATTGATAATATTCAGTGGCCAAATGAAGACGAGTTTGATGTGTTTACAATTGGGATTTTGGAATCTGAAGCCTATATCACTAAAGAGTTAAAAAAGCAATCCGCAAATATTACAACAAAAAATGGGAAACCAATTAAAATAATACATTTTGAGAACCCGGAAATGATTGAGCCAACTCAAATGTTATATGTTAACAGAACTGAGGGATATGATATTTCCGAAATACTCAAAGAAACCAGGGGTAACCATACTTTACTTATATCTGAAAATTATGAATTTCAAACTTCAATGATTAATTTTATTATCCTTGATAATGTCCTGAGATTTGAAATTAATACCGCAAGAATTGAAAATGAGGGATTAAGAGCATCTCCGCTATTTGTAGCTAAGTCAATTAAAAGTGAAGCTGATTGGGTAAATCTTTATTTAAAAGCTGAGAACTTATTATTTGAAGAGCAAAAAGTTGTAGCTCAGCAAAATTTGGAAATAGAACGCCAAAAGCAGTTAATCCGGGAACAACTTTCAACAATTAAAATTCAACATGAAGAGATAGAGAGGCAGCAGGATCAAATACTAGAACAAACAGAAAAGCTGAATAAGCTCGACATCATTCTTAGAAATAAAGAAAAAGAGATTAATGCTACTACTGCTATTCTGGAGGAAAAAGCCAGGCAGGTTAATGAAAGTATCGGGAAAATAGAAAAGGCAGAAATAGAGTTGCAAAACAAATCACAAGAGATTTCTGAAAATGAGAAGTTTATAGAAAAGCAAGACAGCCAGATCTATGCACAATTACAGGAAATAGAAAAGCAGAAGTTAGTAATCATAATGGGTGGAATATTGAGTGTGTTTTTGATAGTTTTAGGGTATTTTATTTATAGAAGCTATCTTATAAAAAAGCGTGCAAATATTGTTTTACAAAAGAAAAATGAACATATTCAAAAGCAAAAAGAAGAGATAGAGAAACAACGAAATATTGCCACGGAGCAGCGTGATATGATCGCAAAGCAGAATAAAAGTATTCAGGATAGCATTAATTATGCAAGTAGAATTCAGGAAGCAGTCTTACCACCGAAAGAGCTTTTGAGTTCGGAAGTAAAAAATTATTTTATTTTAAACAAACCTAAAGAAGTTGTCAGTGGTGATTATTATTGGATGGCCAGCAAAAATGGAAGTCTGATAGTTGCTGCTGCCGATTGTACAGGCCATGGCGTGCCCGGAGCTTTTATGAGTATGCTTGGTGTAGCCTTTCTTAACGAGATAGTTAATAAAATAGAAGTTTTGAAAGCTAATGAAATTCTGAATATGCTTAGGGAATACGTTATTTCATCTCTCAGGCAAACAGGCAAAAAGGACGAAACTGATGATGGTATGGATATAGCCTTATGCATAATAGAAACCAGTGATTACAGTATACAATTCTCAGGGGCAAATAATCCTCTTTACCTAGTAAGGCCAAAAGATAATGTTGATAAAGACTTTGCTTCAAATGAAGATATTATGATGCTCATAAATAATGATAATCACTATTTGTATAGGATTAGAGGCGACAAAATGCCTGTTGCTATTTCACGTAAAGCAGATATACCATTTAAAAACCATTCATTCCAACTTAAAGCAGGTGATGCTGTTTATCTTTTTTCTGATGGTTTTATTGATCAGTTTGGAGGTCCTGAAAATAAAAGGTATACATCAAGAAAATTTGCTGAAAAAATCCTCAGCATGCAGAATATAAACATGGATGCACAATATACCGAACTCAACAATGAAATAGAAAACTGGAAGAACTATCCAGATGAATCAGGTGAGGTACATAATCAAATCGATGATATGCTTATTATTGGAATAAAAATATAAATTTGATATTAATTGCATTCATAGGTAGTTGTTATTCCCTGAGGATCTGTGTCTGATTGCCCATCAACCTCATCAAGCTCATCTCCGCAGTATTCACCGACATAAACACGGCTTTCCTCATTGCCATCAGCATCATATGTTACAATCCAGCAATCCTTGCAATAAGGATTATCTTCGCATGCTGAGAATAAAAATAATGAGCCTATAAAAAGAAATAATGGAAAAAGTATGCGTCTTTTCATCTAATTACAATTTTGAATTTTAGTTTGACAAATATATGAAATTATTATTTGTAGTAATAACAATAAAACTAAATGAATGCTTATTTTTGTTATGCAGAAACTGATTTGTTCATAAATGGTTATTCTTCAAAACATACATAATGACACTAAGAATTATTAAATTATTTGAAAAATATTTTGATTTATTGTTTGAATAATTAGAATATTGTTGTATTTTTGCGCCCTGAAAAACAAATAATACTTATAAAACAATGGCAAAAAAATCGAAAGACGCTCGCGGACAGATTATTTTGGAATGTACTGAGCATAAAGACAGTGGAATGCCGGGTACATCAAGGTATATTACTACAAAAAACAGGAAAAATACTCCTGATAGGCTTGAAATAAAAAAATACAATCCTATTCTTAGAAAAATGACTATTCACAAAGAAATTAAATAATTTGAGTTATGGCAAAGAAAGTTGTTGCATCATTAAAATCAGATACCGGTAAAGGTTTTGCTAAGGTTATTCGCATGGGAAAATCTGAAAAGACCGGCGCTTATACTTTTAAAGAAGATATTGTTGCTCAGGACAAAGTAAAAGATTACTTTTCCAAAAAATAAATTTAAAGAAATTCCTTTATTAAGGCCGGCTCATTATTTAGGGCCGGCCTTGATCTTTTTATATCCATGAGTTGTTTATTCTTAACTCTTTTTAATACTACGAAATTAGTATTTGCACCTTTTCTCTGACATATTTAATCCCTTTAAGCCAAACAAATTAGTAAATTGATTAATTTTGCACTCAAAATAATTATGCTATGGGAATATTTGACATTTTTTCTAAAAATAAGGAAGAAAAGGAAGAAAAACTAAAAGAAGGTTTATCAAAAACACGTGAAAACTTTTTAAGTCGCCTGGGTAAGGCAGTAATTGGTAAATCTAGCGTTGATGAAGATGTTCTTGATAATCTGGAAGAGATATTAATAAGTAGTGATGTTGGTGTTGACACCACAATTAAAATAATTGAACGCATAGAGGACAGGGTTTCGCGAGATAAGTATATTGGTACTGAGGAACTTAACAGGCTGTTGAAGGAAGAAATTTGTGCTTTATTGCAGGAGAATAAATCTACTGATATTAATAATTTCGAATTATCTGACCTACCCAAGCCATACGTGGTTTTGGTTGTAGGTGTTAATGGTGTTGGAAAAACAACAACTATCGCTAAACTAGCTCACAAGTTTAAATCAGCCGGGAAAAAAGTCGTAATGGGTGCTGCAGATACATTCAGAGCTGCTGCTGTTAACCAGCTTACAGTTTGGGCTGAAAGAGTTGATGTGCCAATTGTTTCACTAGGCATGGGCGCTGATCCTGCTTCTGTGGCTTTTGATACTGTCACTTATGCGAAAAATAATGATATTGATATTGCTATTATTGATACTGCCGGACGATTACATAATAAACAGAATCTTATGAATGAGCTGTCTAAAATAAAACGGGTGGCTAATAAAGTTATTCCCGAAGCTCCTCACGAGGTTTTACTAATTCTTGACGGCTCAACAGGCCAGAACGCTTTTGAGCAGGCAAAACAATTTACTTCTGCAACTGAAGTTAGTGCAATGGCAATAACTAAACTTGATGGGACCGCCAAAGGCGGAGTTGTAATCGGTGTGAGTGACCAGTTTAAAATTCCTGTTAAATATATTGGAGTGGGTGAGGGTATTGATGATCTTCAACTGTTTGACAGAGAAGCTTTTGTTGAATCTTTGTTTGAAAAATTGTGAAAAAGAAATCTGTTAATATTGTTACTCTCGGTTGTTCAAAAAACCTTGTAGATTCAGAAAAAATCCTTGGCCAGCTCGACAATGAGCGTTTTGATCTTTTCCATGATCTGGATAAACCTACTGACGTTGTTATTATTAATACTTGTGGCTTTATCAATGACGCTAAACAGGAAAGTATTGATACTATACTTCAATTCGTTGAAGCTAAAAAACATGGAGACATAGAGAATGTTATTGTATGTGGTTGTTTATCGCAGAGATACAAAGAAGAACTTGCTAAAGAAATAGAATATGTTGATGCTTGGTTTGGTGTTGAGGAAAATGAAGGCCTTTTTAAATTCCTTAACCAGGATTATGAAGATAGTTCAGTTATAAGAAAAGTTACCACACCATCACATTATGCATATTTAAAGATATCTGAGGGATGTGACAGATTTTGTTCTTTTTGCGCAATACCCTTTATTCGAGGGGCATACAAGTCATTGCCGATAGAAAGCCTTGTGAATGAAGCAACATTGCTTGCTGAAAAAGGTGTTAAGGAACTTTTGTTGGTTGCCCAGGATCTTAATTTATATGGTTTAGATCTGTATGGTGAAATGAAACTTGGTAATTTGTTAAACGAGTTATCTAAGATTAAAGGAATAGAATGGATTAGGTTGCATTATGCCTATCCGCATAATTTTCCTGATGATGTTGTTTCAATTATGGCAAATAATCCCAAAGTTTGTAAATATCTGGATATTCCAATACAACACATAAATAGTAATATTTTAAGCTCAATGAAGCGTGGGCATGGCAGGAAAGAAACTACTGAACTTGTTGACAATCTTCGTAAACAAATTCCCGATATTGCCATTAGAACTACCTTGTTAGTCGGCTACCCGGGTGAAACTAAGGAAATGTTTGAAGAGCTTCTTGATTTTGTTAAAGAGTATAAATTCGAAAGGTTAGGAGTTTTTACATACTCACCGGAAGAAGGTACCACTGCATTTTCTCTTAAAGATAGCATACCTGAAAAGACCAAACAGTTAAGAGCCGATAAATTAATGAAAGTACAGCAAGAAATTTCTTTAGAGCTGAATCATTTAAAAATCGGAAAGATTTTTAATGTTTTAGTAGACAGGGAAGAGGAACAATATTTTGTGGGCAGGACAGAATATGACTCTCCGGAAATTGACAATGAGGTTTTAATTAAGAAAAATAAAAAATTAATAATCGGGAATTTTTATGATGTTAAAATAACTGATGCTGCTGAATTTGAACTCTTTGGAGAGATTAAAAATTAAGCCTAAGCTTATCTTTTTAATTCAAATACTTCTAAATCCTTGATATTTCTCCCGTCAATTATTAGACGTATCATTGTTATAAATTTATGAAAACCAGACATGCCGGCTGCACCGGGATTAATATGAAGCAACTTGTATTTTTTATCATTCATTACTTTTAAAATATGAGAATGCCCCGAAATAAACAGGAGGGGTGGCTTAGCCATAATAATCTCTTTGATTTTTGGAGAATAATTGCCGGGATAACCTCCGATATGAGTAATCAATACATCAACATTTTCAGCTTTAAATCTTTGTATTTCAGGATATTCCGATTGTGTTTCATAATCATCAATATTGCCATGGACAGCAATAAAGGGTTTAAATGCTTTAAACTCATATGCAACTTCTAAACTGCCAATATCACCTGCATGCCATATTTCATCACAATCTTTAAAGAAATCATACACCTTGGGATGTATAAAACCATGCGTATCTGAAATTATTCCAATTTTCTTCATTTATAAATATTTTCAATGGAAATCATCTTAATCGATGTCTTCCCACTTGTTTTTCTTTATTAATAAATTTTCCTTTTTTTCAGTAAGTTCCGCTAGTTCTTCTTCTTTTCTTGCTATAGCAGCTTTACGTATTTTTATATGATTGTCAATATCTTGAGATGGGTCTGTTGAAGCATCATCTATAATTAGATTGTCTTCAGATTCTGATAAGCTGTTTATTGAAGCTAAATCCTTGTTTATTTCGTCTTCTAAGGCTTGTATCTTCAGGTCAATATCGGATATCTGGTAATTTATATGCAATTCAATTTTGTCTTTTTTAGAAGCATAGTATTCATCCTGCCTTTTATGAAGAGTATCAAAGCAACTTTGAAGTTTTGAATACAGCTCTTCTCTTTCATTTGCCCTCATTTTGATTCCTTTAAATTCTGCCTGTATTTTTTTTAGATGCTCTTTAGTTTTTTTAAACTCCATAGATGTTTGAGCTCTCTCAAATGCTTTTTCAACCAAGGGCTTTATGCGATTATAATTTTCATCAGCTTCCCTGTCTTTTTCTTCAAAATATTTGTTTTGCTTTGCTTTAATTGTTTCAAAAGCATCCTGCAACCTTTGATATAAAACCTCCCTGTCTTCTTTTAAAAGCTTATGTTCTTTAAATGCTTGTTGAATGATTTTTAATTCCTCAAAGGTTTCTTTAAAGTTTTCTGAGTTTTGCACCAGCTCTTCACCTTTCTGTATAAGATTCTCAATCACTTCAGCATTATTCTTTGCAGCCTGACTGAATTTTTCTTTTTCTTCTTCACGCCTGATTTTCAGGATTGTAAATCCTTCCTGTAATTTGTCAAAAAGTTGTGTCCTGACTTCATTGCTAAGATTTTCTTCCCTGATTTTTTGCTGATAATTTATAAGTGCCTCCCATAAGGAAGAAATATCATCTGTTTTCTCTGCAGTTTCAACAACTTTAGTAATTTCAGGAAGTAAATCTTCTTTTATAATGCTTGATTTTTTTTCTTTGTGTAAGGCTATATTTTCACGTTTTTCCTTTAGAATGTCAAAGGCTTCTTGCAGTTGTGAGTAAAGTGTATCTCTTATTTCTCTTTGAATCTTTTTTCCTTTGAATTCCTGCTGTACTTCAATGCAATAATTCCAGGCTTCATTAATATCATCATTTTCGGCATATTTTGCATTGAAAAATGCTTTCTCTACCATCGGTGAAAGAATTTCCAGGTTTTTTGATGATTCAAGTTCAAATTCAGCTTTTTCTTTTGCGTAGAATTTGTCAATTTCGGAAAAGCATTCATCAAAAATGATATTGGCCTCTTTTTTTTGTTCCGGCGATAAATCAGCAGTATGGTATGATTTCCTTAAAAGGATTAATTTGTCTTTAAGCTCTTTAAAATTTGATTTACTTAATGAATTGTATAAAGTTTCAAGTTGTTCTTTTAGCGATAAGTAATTTTCACCCATATTTTGTTTTTTTTCAAAAATACAAAAAATTTAAGGCTTCGGGTTCTAATTTGAGTTTAGCTAAAGATTAATAATTTTCATCAAAAAGTAAACATTTTCCTATTCCATAATTTTATTTTTGTAATTTAGCATTTTTCTTACAAGAATTAAACAGTAAACGACTAAATGAACACAGTCCAGGTACTCGATAAAAGATTTGCAAAATTCATTGAATCGGATAAAATATTGTCTGAAGTAGATAGGATAGCTAAAGAGGCAAGCAATGATTACAAAGGTAGAACACCTCTGTTCTTATGTGTTTTGAACGGTTCATTTATGTTTGCTTCAGACTTGTTAAAGAGTTATGTTGGCGACTGCCAGATAAGCTTTATTAAGCTAAGTTCGTACCAGGGAACTCAGACAACCGAAGAAGTAAAAACAGTTATTGGTTTAAATGAGAAGATAAAAGGAAGAGATTTGATAATTCTTGAAGATATTATTGACAGCGGCATCACAATAAGCCATCTTGTTAACGATTTGGCAAAATATGAGCCTCTATCATTGAGGGTTGCGACTTTGCTGTTAAAACCTGACGCACTAAGAACAAATATAAAACCTGATTATGTCGGCATAGAAATTCCAAATGATTTTATTATTGGATATGGCCTTGATTATAATGGGTATGGCAGAAATTTGCCTGATATTTATAAAATTGCAGAATAAGTAAATATAAGTCAAACAAATGTCACCTAAGCGACATTAATTAATTATTATATGCTTAACATTATAATTTTTGGCCCTCCAGGGTCTGGAAAAGGGACTCAGTCTGCCCGTATTGTTGAAAAATATAACTTATTACACTTATCAACCGGAGATATCCTTCGTGATGAAATGGAGAAGGAAACAGCCGTTGGCCTTGAAGCAAAAAAGTATATTGATAAAGGCCATTTGGTTCCTGATGAGGTTGTTTTAAAGGTTCTGTATCATAAAGCATCAGATTATGCTTCAGGTCATGGTTTTGTTTTCGATGGCTTTCCCCGGACAATCGTTCAGGCAGAGATTCTTGACAAAATGTTGGAGAAGCGCAAAATGCCTATTAATATTGTTATCAGCATCGAGGTAAAAGAAGATGAATTATTTAAACGTATGATGGGTAGGGCAGAAGATTCAGGCAGGTCAGATGATAATGAAGAAACAATAAGGAAAAGAATAGAAGTATATAAACAACAAACATTTCCTTTGATAGATTATTACAGAAATCAAGGAAAATTAGTTGATATCAACGGTATGGATTCCGTGGATAAAGTGTTTTCGAATATTTCACGTGCGATTGATTTCTTCATAATGAAAAAGGAAATCCTACCTTAATTGGCTTTTCAATCGTTTAAACTATTATTATGGCATCAAATTTTGTTGATTATATAAAAGTATATTGTAGATCAGGTAAAGGTGGTGCCGGCTCAAGTCATTTACATCGTGCCAAATATGTCCCGAAAGGTGGCCCGGACGGTGGTGATGGTGGCAATGGTGGCAATGTTATTTTAAAAGGGAATTCTAATCTTTGGACCTTATTACACTTAAGATATACCAAACAAGTTATCGCTGAATCAGGCAAGTCAGGAGGAAGTCAACAAAAGACAGGTGCGGCCGGTAAAGATGCGATAATTGAAGTTCCTTTAGGAACAATTGCTAAAGATGCCGAAACAGGAGAGGTATTAACCGAGGTTACAAAAAATGGAGAGTTTGTAGTATTGTTGCCCGGTGGAAGAGGCGGATTAGGGAATACTCATTTTAAATCTTCAACAAAACAAACTCCCCGATATGCCCAACCCGGTGAGCCTGCAATAGAAAAAACTGTTTTTCTTGAATTGAAGGTTTTGGCTGATGTTGGCCTCGTTGGATTTCCAAATGCAGGCAAGTCAACATTATTATCAGTGGTTTCCGCTGCCAAACCTAAAATTGCAGATTATCCATTTACTACTATGGTTCCCAATATTGGCATTGTACCTTACAGAGATCATAAATCTTTTGTGATGGCTGATATACCGGGAATAATTGAGGGAGCTCATAAAGGGAAAGGCATTGGATTGCAGTTCCTTAGACATATTGAAAGAAACTCCGTGCTCTTATTCTTAGTACCTGCTGATGTTGAAAATATCAAAAAAGAGTATAATATACTGCTAAAAGAACTGGAATTATACAATCCTGAATTATTGGATAAAAACAGAATTCTTGCAGTCTCTAAATGTGACCTCGTGAATGAAGTTGAGATTGCAAAACTCAGAAAAAAAATGCCTGATATACCTTCAATATTTATTTCTTCGCATATTAATATGGGAATTGTTGAATTAAAAGATATGCTGTGGAAGTGCCTGAATGACTCAAATAACAGTGAATAGTTTTTTGTTTTGAATATTTGTTATGCTAGAAATTCTTAATAATATAGACCACGAACTCTTCCTATTCCTTAACGGATTAAATAATGACTTTTTTGATGTCATTATGCAATACATTAGCGGCAAGTTAACATGGATACCTTTGTATGCATTTCTTTTATACCTGGTTATAAGAAAGCATAAGTGGAAAGCATTGTGGTTTGTTTTGTTTGTTATTGTGCTTATAACGATAAGTGATCAAACTTCCCTTTTTTTTAAACATCATTTTGAGCGTTTGCGACCATGTCATGACCCTGAACTTGAATCTATGGTTCATTATTTCAGATGTGGTGGCAAGTATAGTTTCTTTTCTGCTCACGCTTCAAATACTTTTGCACTTGCAAGCTTTGTTTTTCTTTCCTTCCGGGAAAGGAAATATCTTTATCTGAGGATTATATTTATTGTGTTTGCAAGCTTAAATGCATATAGCAGGGTTTACCTCGGAGTTCATTTTCCGGGCGATGTTTTATTCGGAGCCTTTATGGGTATAATCATAGGTTCAGCTTTGGGCTTTTTATGGTTATATACATATAAAAAACTGCCATGATTATGTGCTATCACTTCAATATCTTTTCGCGTATCGAAAGAACTTATAAAGCTAAAAAGAAAATATAGGTTTTTCATATCTGTTTGAATTTATTGAAAAATGCAATATTAATTTTTTACTAAAATAATTAGTAGAATAATATCGCTTATAAAACGCATAAAGTAGCCACAAAGTAAGAAATAATGCATTATAGAATTTTATTTATGCTTATTTTTGTTGCGATAGTCAAAAAAATGTATTTAATTTGCAATTAACTTATAAGTGAAGCCTGAAATTAATATAGAACTTTTTGAAGAGCACGAGAAGGTAACCTACTATACTTTAAGAATTTCTGGCGAGGAGACAGAAATCGAAAAGTTCTTTGATAAATTTCCCGAAAATTCTGATTATAATGAAGACATAAACATTATTATTAGTTGGATAGATACTATTGGAGAAAATGGTGCTATGGAAAGATATTTCAGGTATGAGGGTAAATATAAAGATAGGGTTTTTGCAATACCTGTTGAGACTACAAATATCAGACTATATGTACTTAGGTTATCTGAGAATATTATAATACTGGGCAATGGAGGAATCAAAAAAACTGCAACGTATAATGAGGATAGCATTTTGCGAGGATGCGTTGAACTTTTACAAAAAGTTGATTCTATTCTAAAGAGTAGAATTTCAAATAATCAAATTACAATATACGGCAAAAACATATTTGGGAACACAATTTTATATTTAGATTAAGTAATATGAAGAATAAAAGGCTGGAAGATAGGAGAAGAAATATACCAAAAGAAGTAGACTTATTTGTTAAGCACTCTTTTGAAATAGTAGATTGTATTCACGAAATATTGGAGAAACAAGGCAAAGAACAAAAAGACCTTGCCGTAGCTCTTGGAAAAAGCGAAAGCGAAATAAGTAAATGGATGAGTGGAACGCATAATTTTACTATTAAAACCATTGCTAAGATAGAGACTGTTTTGGGAGAGTCGATAATTAAGTGTGTTCCTAAAAAGAAAAATGATATTTTGCTATACGTGACTCAAAGTGAGATTACAATGCCTTATACAAAAAAGGCCTCTGAAATTCCTATGGTTTGGGAAGAACCCTCTTTCTACATAACTGAGTCAAAAGCCTGAAGCCCACAATTGTTATAAATAATGAGTTTTTATTTTTATATCAAGAAAGACACACAATGAAAAATACTGAAAATGTAAGTATGCAACTAACCGAAATTAGAGAAGTTGAATCTATAATAAATAAGCTACCTCTGTCATCTGAGAAAATTGTATTTGGAAAAGACCTGATTTTAGGGATAGGTGCAAAATTTAAAACTGATTTTGACAATGAAATAATGAGAATTAGATTTTTAGTTAATTATGTTATGAATGAAACTAAAGAAAACATAGTTAAACTAGAAACAGAATTAACCTTTAAAATAAAGAATTTGAACAGGGTTGTAAAAGTAGATAATGAAACAAATAAAATAAATTTTCAGGACAATTTTCTTAAAACATTAATTACTGAAAGTATTGGAACCACAAGAGGAATACTATTTTATAAAACAAAAGGAACTGATTTAGCAAACTTTCCTTTGCCTTTAATTAAAGCGCAAGACCTATTAAATCAAATGAAAAAGAACAAAGATTGAATGGTTTTCTTGCTTATCTAAAGCATTTTTCTTTGCGAGCCCTGTGAGTTCATGGCGACCTCTACGGTTTTAGACAAAATATTTAACCGCAATGTCCGCAAAGGTTTTCGCAATGGACGCAGAGAAAGGAAATAAACTTTTTTCCCGATACCCGATACCCGATACCTGATACCTGATACCCGATACCCGATACCTGATACCCGATACCTGATACCCGATACCTGATACCCGACACCTGATACCTGATACCTGATACCCTATATATCACATATTTCTCCTATACTGCCATAAACTGCAATATTAATTTCAGATAATTGTAATCAATGAGGTTTAGATAAAAGGAATAAATTTTTTCCGAATATGATATTTTAAGTTTCCGAAGGAATTAACAAAACTAATAACATTTCATAATTTTTTATAATTTTTTGGTAAATGTAGTTGCCAGCGTTTCTAGCTTTTTATTTTTGTATTCACATATATACATATTGAAATACATAAATTTTTATAATTAAATATATTAAGCTATGAAGATTCTCAAATTACTATTGGTTGCAATTACTATCTTTTATTTTAATGCGTTGATTGCTCAGGACAAGTCCGGGGAGAAAACGGAATTGTTTGAAAAGAACATAAATTCTGAGTTATTATCTAAAGAAAGTACTTCAGATTTCAAAACTTCCAGCGCTAATTTCATGAGCAAAACAACAGACAATGAATTCTCTGAATTTTCTTTAGAAGCGCAGTCCAACACTAAAACAGCATCAGCTAATTTGTCTGCTAATTCACTATCTGGCAATAGTATTTTTGTTAAGGATGTTGATTTTACTTATCAGGATAGTATTATATATGCTTTTATTGTTTTTGATGGTGGAACGGATTCCGGCTTAAAAGATTACCTGGTTAATGTGGATGTTGAAGATGCTACTATGACAGAAATTGCTCCTAGTGGGATCTCTAATATATATGGTGGCGACTTTGTAGGCAATTACAGCAACAGGGTGTTAATGGGTATTTCAAATAAAAAGCTATACTCTTTTAATGGAGATGGCTCTGTTTATGAAAATGGTGATATTACAGGCCTGCCGGGAACAGGACTGGAGACTGGCTTGACATGGGATGTTGTTACTAACCAAATGTTTGTTTCATTTTATAGTTTCGGAAGCTCTACTACAGAGTTGTTTACTGTAGATGATAATTTATCCGCAACTTTTGTTGGGGAGCTTGGCGAAAGCATTAATATGATTAGCATTGCAGCAAACTCAGAAGGTGAGCTATATGGCATATCCTTAGATGATAATAGTTTATATTTTATAAATAAAGAAACAGGTGAAGCGACGGTAATTGGCCCATTGGGAATTAGTTTAAATTACGCACAAGATATTGGTTTTGATAAAACAACTGATATATTGTACGGTACTTTATTCAATGGTTCAAGTTCCGGTAGTTTATATACAATTGATGTAAATACAGGAGCCGCAACTAAAATTGGAGAAAACTTTGGCGATGAACTTACTATGTGTGCAATTTATTCAACACCGGATTTTTATTCCGTTACTTTTTCAGTATCCGATGGCACAGCCCCATTAGAGAATGCAAATATCAATATAAATGGCGTCGACTTAACTACAGATGGATCTGGTATTGCTGTTGTGGAACTAACTGATGGAGTCTACCCTTATGTTGTTTCACTTGAAGGATATGAAGATTCAACCGGAAATATAACTGTTGATGGTGATGTTGTTAGTGAGGATGTTGTTATGATTCTTGCTACTAATTATTATGAAGTGACATATGGTGTTAATGGCGACAATGGAACTTTAATAGCTGAAGTTGATGGTGTGGAGATTACTTCCGGTGATGAAGTTGAAGAAGGAAAAGATGTAGTTTTTACTGCAACTGCTGATGCAGGGTATAAGATTAAGGAATGGACTGTCAACAGTGAAGTTGTGACAGATTATACTGAATCTGTATATACAGTTGAGGGTCTTTCAGATGTCATGTCAGTAACCGTGGAGTTTGAAATAATTACCGGTATAGAAAATATCCTGGAATCAGAAATTGTTATGTATCCTAATCCTGCAAGATCATCCCAAACTCTAATGCCGAGCGGATTGCTTTTGAACGGCAATACATGTCGGGCAGCAGCGACAGAATTGACAGGGGTGCATTATTCAGGCAGGATTCAGACAGTACCATTATCAACATAAATCCATCATCATCACAGGCTGTATAGATATAAGTGCCATCTCCCCGGACACCCCAATAATATCCAC
>JAWOBS010000035.1:0-3183 GCA_046484145.1 Bacteroidales bacterium | reverse complement strand
AAATTACTTCATTTGTCCGGGTGTTGCGGCAGGCTGAAAAAATCGGTTCGCCGGTTGAGGAGGCCTTTGCCATAATTTCAGAAGATAATCGCAGGACCAGAAGAAACAGAGGCGAAAGGCAGGCATTAAAGGCGCCGCTGAAGATGTTAATACCATTGCTTTTAATCATGTTAGTTTTATTAATTATCGTTGGCGGGCCGATTCTTATTCACTTTTTAAAGGGCGGAATCGGCGGCGCTATTGGAGGGTGATATAAAGTCCAATGTCCAATGTCCTAAGTTAAAAAAAGAATTATTATGTATCTTTATTTAGAAGAAAATACAAATGCTTACCACAAAGCTCAATTGACGCCTTTTTTTATTGCTATCCTTACAATTTTGATTATTGGGATAATGGTAACTGTCAATATTGGAAAAGTTTCTCAAATCAAAACCCATACTTCCAATTCGGCTGATGCCGGGGCCTTAGCGGCCGCATCAGCAATGGGTTCAAGTTTTAATGCTTTAGGCGCATATTCCAGTTATATGTATGTTCTTTATCTGGACCAGAAAGATGTGATAGAAAGGCTTTTGAATGCAGCAAGAGATGCAACGTTTCGAATGATTGGTTGGATTGAAGCAGCAGCAGCAGCTGGGGTTGCAGCAATAGCACTTGCTTGTCCTTTACTGAGAGCGGGAAAATCTTTTTATATTGCAATGATGGTGTTGGCGCTTGTTTTTTTAGGATTGGCGTTGTATGAGTTACAGAATCAGCTGGGGATAATGCAGGCTGTTAAAGGGTCTATAGAAGAATTACATAGGCAGCAGCAACAAATATATAAATCAACAAGGGAGATGGTGAATGACAATGTGGCATCAGCTAGAATACAAGCTCTTAGCTTAGGTTTTGCAAACAGTGGGGTATCTGCAATGTTAACCGATGACCAGCAAGATGAGTATAGAGATTTTATTAGTGGTTTATCAGGTTCCTTTGGCGAATATTCCTGGCAGGACGGCCAGGATAGGGGCCATACAGTAAGCATGGGAGTTGGCTTGAAGGATGTAGTTGATTATCAGCTTTGGGAAACCAATTCAGACTTTGATCAATTAATAAAAAGTTTTTGGATGAAAGTTTATTATGGTTTATACACTATATTTATCACTGGTGAACTGCCTCCTTTAATAGGCGAATATAATAAGTTAAGAAAAGGCGCGGCTAGTACAGGGGATTGTCCTGCTTGGGTTTATCCTAACGTTGATGGAAATTGTGTTATACCCGGCTGGTGTCGAACCTGGGCACGTTTAGCGGGACCGGTAGTCAAAAATACAATAGGGGACGGCGTACTTGCAGCCGCTTTTTTTCTAGTTTTTGACGATATTGAAGAAGGAATCCAAGAAAACGGAACGTTTCCGACTGACAAGGAGGATCTAGGAAAAAAGATAGCAACTACTGTGGCTGATGTGGAACACTGCCGCTGTTTATCTCTTAACTCAAAACAAACTCATGAAGGCAGTAATTTAACTCTCTGGGAAACAGATTATCCTGATGCAGTTTCAGAGTCTGATGCCAGCTTTTCCGGAGGAAATCTAGACGGCCACGGAATCACAGGAGTAGGCCACGTTCCCAGGCTTACCGAAACAAGATAAGTTAATAAGGAGGTAGGTATTTACATGTTTGAAAAATTTTTAAAAACCAGTTGTTTTTTAATATTTTTATTCTCTTTTGTTTTTTCTGTTTTTAGTTATGATTTAGGAAAAAATATTAACTCCGGCGCTATTCCGCTTCCCGCTGATTCTAAAAAAGTGGATATTCCTTCTTTACCCTTGGGCCAAGGCCAGGCTTTGGTTTATACTAGTTCATTAACCAGAGAGCGGTTAGTTTCTTTTTTTAGAAACAGATTGCCTGAGAAAAATTGGGTCTTTGAAGACTCAGCTTATGACCAAGTGAAAAATAATGAAGCAGCTTTGTCAGAAATGGAAACTGGTTTTGGCGGCGGAAATAATGCTTTGACCAGTAAAGGATTATTGCAGAGTATTTTTAAGTTTAAGAAAGGCTCAACCCAACTTATGCTGATGGTTATGCCGCAGAAATCAAAAGATAACCGGACTATTTTTTCGCTGGCCGCATTTGATTCTTCCCAGCAGGAAAGTTTTAATCAATCAGGGGAATCTTTGAAAATAAAAAATGTACCTGGTTATCCAAAGAGCAACAAGATATTTAGCGACAAAAGAGTTGTAGTTTTGTCTAGTCAGGATGCTCCCCGCGAAGTAATAAAATATTATAAAACAACTATGCCGGGCCGAGGCTGGCGCCTGGAGGAAGAAGAGCCGGTGACAGCAAAAAAAATAAAGCCTTCTTTAGCGGGTGTTTTTCAAGGGATAGAGAAGGGGCTTTCTTCAGGGTGCCCCAGTTGTGATAAAGTAGGTGAGGCTCTGGATTCTCTGCCGGAAGCCACAAAAAAGAAAGTAGCAGAAGGGCATACCATAAGAGAGGGAAAGTTGATTTTTAAGGATTCGGAAGGTAATAGCTGTCTGATCTCGGTAAGTGATTCTGATTTAGAGATAACAGGCCAGAATGACTTCAGCGGATCGACTACAATAAATATAATGCAAGGTGAAGCGATAAAATTACCTAATTAACTAAATTCATAACTTCTTTATAATTAGGAAGTTATGTATTTTTAAGTCCAAATATTTTTAAAGCAATAGATTTTTACCCCTGTTTGTTAATTTCTACCTTTTCATTTCTTATGTAAACCTTTACAATTCAGGTAATTTTTTTGGTGATTAGTTTGCATTTTATTATATATATATGGTATATTTTATTTGTTTCCGAGAAAGGCAAAGCCCGAGCAATCGGGGGACGCAAAGCCACGGGTCCTAACGCGAATGAACGCGAATTGATGAAGAAAATAAACGCGAATTGAGACAGCCGGGTTGCCGAAAAGTAACTTGGCTTTTTTTATAGAAAGTTAAAATGAGAAAACTAAAGAACAATTTAGTTGGGGAAAGGGGAGTTTTTAATTCTCCTTATTGTATATATAAGTGTAATAAATGATGAAAACTGATCAAATTAAAAATAAAGATTTTTCAGAATCAGGGGTTTTTAACGAAACTCAGAAAGCCCGTTTTAAACCCTGGATGAAGGTGATCGCCTGTGTGGTTATTTTTTGTTTTCTTTATCAGGATATTGTCAGAGCGGCAT
>JAWOBS010000256.1:0-13961 GCA_046484145.1 Bacteroidales bacterium | reverse complement strand
TTTTAATATGGAGCATGTTGATTATGGGCAGTTGAGGATAGAACTGGAATGTCCTAACGGTAGCTCTATTTTGTTAACTGATTTTTCTGATGGTGGCGCCAACCTTGGAGAGCCTGTAGTATGGGACTCTACAACACCCGGTAATGGATATGATTATTGCTTCAGTCCGTCTGCTCCTTATGGAACCATGGAAGAAACATCGCCGCAATATCATGAATATACAGATAATGCAGGGAATTTTTATTTTAATGCTGCTTTTCTTCCCGAAGGAGCATACTCAGCTGTACAGCCTTTTTCTGATCTTATAGGCTGTCCGTTAAATGGTGAGTGGAGAGTTAGTGTTACTGATAATGCTGCCGGAGATAATGGTTTTATTTTTGAATGGAGCTTGTTTTTTGATGAAGAATTGTATCCTGATTCCTTGATATTTACACCAGAAATTGTTAATGAACAATGGTACGATGAGAGCGATATCCTTGATGAGAATCCTTCCAGTATCACAAAGGAAGAAGAAGGGGAATATGAGTTTGTTTTTGAAGTTACTGATGATTTTGGATGTGTATATGATACGATGCTTGTCCTGGAAGTCTTGCCTCTGCCGGAAGCTGAAATTATATCTGAACTTGAATTGCCGGTTTGTGAAGGAGATTCAACCTTGCTCTCTGTTGTTCCCATTGATGACGATCCTTATCATTGGAAATATCAATGGGAAATGAATGCCGTGGAAATTCCTGATGCTATTTTTGATACTATTATGGCTAAGGAAACTGGTAATTACACCGTAGCCGTTACTGATACCATAACAGGATGCAGTGATTATTTTAGCATTGAAGTTACCGAACAAAATTGCGACCTTACCATTCCTAATATTTTTACACCAAATGGTGATGGAATTAATGATTTCTTTGAAATAGAAAATCTTGAACATTATCCCAAAAATAAAATTGTAATATTCAATAGAAATGGCAAGAAGATTTTTGAAACCAGAGATTATTATGATAATTGGTGGGATGGAAATGGAGCTGCGGATGGAGTTTATTTCTATGTTTTAACATATGAACGAATGGATAAAAAAAGAGATATACATGGCAGTATTACCATACTGAGGTAAATGCGTTAAATGATGAAATAACCGGAATGACTGTACATTTTTAATACCGCGATATAAAACTGCTATATATGAAGAAAACTTGTTTTTTTGTAAGTGACCTGCATGGTAGAATAGAACTATATGATATTCTTATTAATCAGATAAAAGATAAACAGCCGGATGCCGTTTTTATAGGTGGAGACCTTGTGCCGGCCGGGACTGTGTATAGCATTAAAAACAGCAACAATAACGATGGTTTTGTTAAGGAATACCTTATACCACTGTTTTCTGAGTTAAAAAGTGAGATGAAAGACATTTATCCTGATTTATTTATTATCCTGGGAAATGATGATCCCAAATTGATAGAGAATGATTTTTTTGAATATGATAATAAAGGCTTGTATAAATATGCCAGTCAAAAAATAATTGAATGGGAAGATTTTAAGATTATTGGCTATTCTTATGTACCCCCAACGCCGTTTTTACTTAAAGACTGGGAAAAATTTGATGATTCTGAGGCAATATGCCCCGGATGCGTTAACCCTGCTGATGGCTTTGTTACTACAATGATATCTGAAAAAGAAAAATCCACTACAATCAAAACTGACCTTGCAGCTCTTGTTAAAGATATGGATCTCTCAAAAACTATCTTTTTATTTCATTCTCCTCCTTATGATACAGGCCTTGACAGAGCCGCTCTTGATGAGGTTATGATTGATAATAAAAAAGTAGATGTACATGTTGGCAGTAAAGCTATAAGGCAATTGATAGAGGAAAAGCAACCATTGATAACCCTGCATGGGCATATTCATGAATCATGCAGATTAACCGGCAGATGGAAAGAAAAATTAAAGAGCACATGGGCGTATTCTGCCGCAAATGATGAGGATGGACTTGCAATAGTTGAATTTAACCCCTATGAGCCCGAAAGTGCCGTTAGAGTGATAATTAAATAAAAAACAAACTGATTTGGTATGCTACATTCTGAATTAATAAAAACTTATAATCTTATTTGTACTCAACTGCATGAGAAGAAGTTAGTAAATGCTTGTAATTTGCTGAGAAAACTGGTAAAAGCATCCGAACAAGAGTTTATTAACGAAACTATAGATAAGCACCTGGAAACGTACAGAAATCTTTTAAAACATTCATTCTCAGGTGTAAAGGATCCTAAGAGAGATGAAATTTATCACTATCTTGTTCGCGACCTGCTTGAACTTGCTGATATGCTTAAAGAAATTATTCTTTCTGAAAAGTCATACACAAACACTTATGCATTAAAAAAGCAATACCAAAAAACCAAGCCTAAGGATAAGCCCGAAGTATTTGCTATAATTGATAGCCTGACATTTGACACAGAGCTTAGCAATATTTTAAAGGAAGTGCAGGTTGAAAGTTCAGAAATGAAACATTCAAGGCAGGAAGCCCTGGAGAATATGTTTAATTTCATTTGGTTTACAGATAAATTTTCTGATGTTGAAACTGAGTTCGTTGAATATATTTGTAATTCCAAAAATTTACCCTGGCACGACAAATGCCTTGCCGTTAGTGCACTCACCCTTAGTATTATGCGGTATTTTGATGTGGAAAAAATTATTGCTCTCTTTCACTTTGTTGAGAAAAAGGAAGACAGTGTTTGGGAAAGAGCCCTTACAGGTATCATTTTTTCTATGTTGAAATTTAATGATCGCTTTTATCTTTATCCCGTGATTCGCGAGAAAACGGAAGAACTAAAAGATTTTCCGGATATAGAAAAGCATATTGAAGCTATTATTATTCAGTATACTAAGTCTAAGGCAACAGAAAAAGTTACTGATAAATGGGAGAAAGAGATATTGCCTGAGATGATGAAGATGCGTCCTAAGATTGAAGAGAAGTTAGACCTGGATAACCTTTTTAAAGAAAAAACCGGCGAAGAGCAAAATCCGGATTGGGAAACTGTTTTTGAAGATGATCCCGGCCTTCTTGATAAACTTGCCGAGTTTACACAAATGCAAATGGAAGGAATGGATGTTTTTATGAGTACTTTCTCCCAACTAAAACATTTTAAGTTTTTTCATAAAGTAGGAAATTGGTTTTTGCCTTTCTATTCCCAAAATGAACATATAAATAATCTGATAAAAGATCCTGAAGAAGGCATTGACCTGAGCCCGCTAATTGAAAAGCTTGAAGATACTTATTTTATGTGTAATAGTGATAAATATTCATTTTGCCTTAACCTGGAATTGGTGCCCCCGCAGCAAAAGAGCATGATGATGAATATGATGAGCAGCGAATTAAAGAATATTTCCGAAGTTGAAAAGGATGAAAGCGTGCTCGATAATCTGACAAAGTCAAAAAGTATATATTCACAGTATTTTCAGGATTTATATCGTTTTTATAAACTGCATCCGTGGAAAAGAGAGTTCGAAGATTTGTTTGAACCAAAAATTGATATTTTCAATACAGACTTTATTAAGGTTCTGATATCCAATAAGTCAATATTACGTAATATTGCAGAGCTGTTTTTTGAGAAGAAGTTTTATGAAGATGCACTAAGCGTGTTTTTATCTATCCTGGAAGAAGATAAAAGCAATATAGAGCTTTTTGAGAAAATTGCATTTTGCTATGAAAAAACCGGCAATTTTAAGAATGCCCTTGAATACTATAAAAAGGCAGAAATTATTGAAACCGGGCGTTTATGGATTATTAAAAAAATAGCATTTTGTAATAAACTGCTCACTAAGTGGCAGGAAGCTTATGATTATTATAAAGAAGCAGAAAAACAATCAAAAGAAGATTTGATTATACAAGCCAATATTGCCCAGTGTTTAATACATCTGGACAGGATAGAGGAGGCCCTGGAGTATTACTTTAAGATAGAAGTCCTTGCCCCTGAAAATCAAAAAATACGCAGGCCGCTGGCATGGTGCTCATTCCTTTTAGGTAAGTTTGATGTTGCTGAAACATACTTAAAACGCTTGCTCGAAAATGAGCCAAATAATAAATATGACCTGATGAATTTAGGCCATGTATGTTGGTGTAAAGGTGAAACCCGGGAAGCTGTTAATAACTATTCTAAAAGTCTTACCAACTGGAAGAGCGTTAAAGATTTTTTAATCTCTTTTAATGAAGATAGAAAGCATCTGGTCAATCTTGGTATAGAGCCTTTTGAAATTGACCTTATGCTTGATTATGTGCGTATTGAAACTTCTCTTAAAAATTAGAAATTATAATATTTTTTTTTGAACTTCCCGGTATTATAATCTGTTTTATTTATACATGAAATAAATATTTTATTTCGTGTGCATATTATTGCGCTTAACCGGCAAAAATGCTAAATTTGCAGAACCTGTAAAGAAATTGCAAAATATAATGGATAAAATATCCAATAACATATTATCAGGGGAGCATAAATTGCTTATACATGCTGTAGAACAGAGTGCAAATTCTGTGGTTATTACCGATGAAAAAGGTGATATTATTTATGTAAATAATAAATTTATCAGTGTTTCAGGATATTCCAGGGATGAGGTTGTTGGAAAAAATACAAGGATTTTAAAGTCGGGTGTGCAGGATAATGCTTTTTATAAAGATCTTTGGGATAAAATTAGTAATGGGAAGCAATGGCAGGGGCAATTCCATAATGTCAGGAAAAACGGTGAGTATTTTTGGGAATATGCTACTATAACTCCCGTCTTTGATGAAAATGGCTCAATTACTCATTATCTGGCAATAAAAGAAGATATTACAAAAAGAAAAGAAGCAGAAGATGAGCTTCAAAAAGCCCGTGAAGAAATCATTAATACATATAAATCCAAGCTTGAGTTTTTATCTGTAATGAGCCATGAAATCAGGAATCCTTTAAATGCAATTATAGGTGTCTCTAATTTGCTTATGTCTGACAGCACTGATGATGATCAAAAGCAAACTCTTGAGGCTTTGAATTTTGCTTCAGATAGTTTGTTGACTTTAATTGATGATATACTAGATTATTCCAAATTTGAGGCAGGTAAATTTGAAATAGAGAAAATACCATTTGACATTACTGATGTTATTAATAAAATTGTGGAAACCTGGCGGCCAAAAGCAAAAGAGAAAGGATTAAGGATTGAAACGGTATTCGAAGGAGTTCATCAAAATATCATTGGAGACCCCGGCCGAATTGCCCAGGTGCTAAATAATCTTATTTCAAATGCTGTAAAATTTACATCTGAGGGAAGTGTTATTATTGGAGCAAAAGCAAAAATGATATCTGAGAATGAAATACAGCTTGAGCTTACTGTTAAAGATTCCGGACTTGGAATAAGGCCCGAAAAACTGAAAGGCCTTTTTGTACCCTTTTTCCAGGGAGGAGCTGATATTTCACGTAAATACGGAGGTAGCGGATTAGGTTTGGCAATAGTTAAAAAAATAATAGAACATCATGGTGGAAAGATATCTGTGTCGTCTGAAGCAGGAAAGGGTACTCTTTTTACTATTTCTATGAAAAGCAAAGTTGCCTTGCATCTCAAAAAGAAAGATAATACTAAAGAAGCCGATAATATTCATTTAAGTGGTGTCAGAGTGCTGTTGATTGAAGATAATGTGATGAATATTATGCTTACCCGTAAATGGCTTAAAAAGTGGGGTGCTGTTGTGAGAATAGCTGAAACCGGCAAAGTAGCTGTCGGGATACTCAATAAGTCGATATTTGATATTGCACTGGTTGATTTAAGAATGCCTGATATGGATGGTTTTGAAATAGCTGCAAAGATTAGAAAATCAGTGCTTAATAAAAACATTCCCTTAATTGCTTTAACAGCATCTGTTGATGAGGATATTAATAAAAAAGCTCTTGACAACCAAATGAATGCCCTTATTGTAAAACCTTTCAACCCCAAAAAGCTTCTTAATACAATTTTTTCAAAGCTTCAAAGAAAACCTGATGAGCAAAAAATTAAAACCGATGAAAGCATAACTGAAAATATTGGTACAAAAGCTTTAATCTTTCACCGGGATAAGAATTTCAACAAGCTTATTCCAACAATTATCGAAAAATACGATAATTCTGTTAGAAGTGAGTTTTCTGAAGAAGAGCTTGATAGTATTATTAGTTTTTTAGAAGTAAATCATTTTTATGAAGAAAAAGAATCATTTTATGAGTGGGTTCGAATTTCTGCAAGCATTCATGATAGTGCAAGCGATTTATTTCTTAAGAATCTCAAAAAAGAAAATTTAGATCATTTTTTCAAATTGCTAAAACAAAAATATCAAGAGAATTAAAAAGGTGGGCTTATTAATAGTTAATCAATTTTCATTTCTTTTTTTATTTGCTCGGATGCTATTTTGCTTACCTTTTCAACATTCTCAATTAATTCGGGAAGCTTATCAAGATTAGTTTTGGTTGTCGATATTTGTTCTATTTGTTCAACATCATGCATAATTGAATATATCCCCATAAATCCAAGTTGTGGTTTGTATTTATGAGCCACTTCCCGCAGTGAATTCCAGTTTTTGTTTTTGTAAAAAGTTTGCATTTCCCGAATAGAAGCAGGAGCAGATTCTAAAAACACATTTATCATATCTGCCTTAAACTCTTTGTCATCTTCGCTTAAGTCATCCAGGTATGTAAAATCAAAAAGTATTTTGTCCATGATTAGAATATAATAAGCAGGCGTTAAAACCTTAATGCTTTGTTATTAGTTTGTTTAAAAAGTGTTGTTACACAATTAAAATAATACTAATTTAGTAAAAAAGTAAATAGGAAAATCAGCTTTGTGTTTTAATTCTTAATAAGCAGGAAATATGAACGATAAAAGTCATTTACGCAGCAAGTTTTGCCGGTTTTTTATTAATTTCTCAATCTTGCTGATATTTATATTTGGTATTAGTAATCAAGCTTATTCGCAAAGGTTTGGCGGTGGCCTGAAGGCCGGCATCGTAGCTAGTGAGATTTCCGGTGACGAACTTGCAGGGCCCAATAAACTGGGATGGTTTGCCGGTGTTTTTACTAATTATCCGCTTTCTGTCAATTCTTTAATACAACTTGAGATAATGTATATTTCTAAAGGCAGCAGAGCTGTACCCAGCAAACCTCTGGCAAGGGATTATCTACTTAAGCTCGATTATGCCGAAACCACTGTCCTTTATAAACACAAACTTGAACCTTTCAGCTCAATTGATTATATAAAAAAGATGACTGCTGAAGTGGGTTTGTCATTGGGTGTGTTGGTCGATTCTTATGAAGTGGAGGATGATGATCGTGTTATTGATGTCTCAGATGAAAGGCCATTTTATGGTATCGAGGGAAGTATCTGGGGAGGTTTTCTTTTTCCTGTTTATAAAAACCTTAGCTTTAATTTTCGATATTCAAATTCATTTACACCCGCCAGGAAGCACCAGTCTTTGCAGGTCGTCTGGTATAACTGGGGCCAGTATCATTCACTGTGGACTTTAGGGCTGGAATATACTTTCTGATATGTAAGAAAAAACAATATGTTATTTTAGAAAATTTGCAGATATGAAAAAACACAAGCTCATACTCGCTGTAACAGGCGCCAGCGGAGCAATTTATGCAAAGGATATAATTAATAAGCTTGAATTGGCTGATGATCAAATTGAAGAGTGTTGTTTGATATTTAGTGATGTCGCCAGGCAGGTATGGGAATATGAACTTGAAGAGGATTTTCCTTCTAAATTTTATTTTCCCCGGTATGATACTGATGATTTTTTCAGTCCGGTAGCATCCGGTTCCGCAGGCTTTGAAACGATGATAGTATGTCCTTGCAGCATGGGAACACTGGGCAGAATTGCTTCAGGCATTGCTGATGAGCTTATTGCAAGGTCGGCAGATGTTATTTTAAAAGAACGTAGAAAGCTTATTCTTGTGCCACGTGAAACACCTTTTAATGAAATACACCTGGATAATATGAAAAAAATTACGCATGCCGGTGGTATAATTATGCCTGCTATGCCCGGGTTTTATCAAAAACCGCTTTCTATCCATGAAATGGTCTCTCACTTTACCGACAGGCTACTGTCAGTTGCCGGGTTTGAAATAAACAGGTTTAAATGGGGATATGAGGATGAGCAATAGCTTATTCCGACGTAACATCTGTCTTTATACTGATATATCCCGGATATGCCAGATGCTTACTGCCAATCTGAATATAAGGCTTTGCTTTTAATGTTATACGATTAGGCTCTGAACTTATACCCGCAAGGTTTAAAGCTAATTTCAATAATGCAGTCCCGCCTCCATTAGAAATAACTTCTTTTAAATCAGACCTGATCTCTAATGGCACCGTCACTGTCTTATTATCAGGAGGCAATACGATTTTTTCTACGGTTGTACCGTCCATAATTTCATAATCATCTATGAACAATATCCAATCTATTCTGTTCATTGCAGCAGTTGACTTGTTTGGATTTTTAATGTCAACCAGCAAAGTTAAATCCATAATTAAAGGCCCGGATGCAATTGAAGATAAAAGCATAGAAGCATCCCTCATAGAAAGGTCTGCAATATTATTTTTTCCCATTACATTTTTTTCATTCAGAGTAATGGTTTCAACTTTGTTAATCCTGAATTCGCACTTAGAAAACGTTGATGCTCTTTTATATGTGATACAAGATGAAAATGTCAGAATGATTATTATATAAACTACTGGTTTTATTGCTTTCATAATCTTATTGGTTTTGTATGCAAAATTAACCTTTTAAGTAAAATTTCGTAGAAATAATTAGCATTGCATGCTTGTAAAAAGTAAATCTATTTACATCTTGATGCTTTGTATATATTAATTTTTATATATTTGCACCTTTAAAAGAAGGATTGGATAAACATATGTTGCTAAAGCCTACATATTCTAAAATAACTTTTCTGAGAAGAATAATTATAGCCGCTAATTATATTCATAGGGCTGCCATAGTAATAAGGCTGCCTTTTTTTCTGCTGTTATTGTTGATATCAACAGATTTTCACCAGGCAGTTGAAAAGACTAATGAAGCACAAAAAGTTGACCTTAAGAGGTACTTATTTACTGAATCACATGGGATATTTAACCAGGAGTATCTTGATCATGTGACTGAGAAAATTGACAATGTCCTTACAAGGGTAGGTTTTAATGGAAGTATATTAATATCCAGGGAAGGCCAGATAATTTATGAAAACTACCGGGGAATTGCAGATTACAGAAACAGGGAAGATACAATAAACAGTGATACGTATTTTCAATTGGCATCTGTAGGAAAACAGTTTACAGCTTTTGCTGTGATGACGTTGCAAGAACTTGGTAAGTTTGAATATGATGATCCCGTTTGTGATTATATTGATGATTTTCCATACCCGGAAATTACAATCAGGCAACTCCTAAACCATACTTCAGGGCTTCAAAATTATATGTATTTGCTGGATCATTACTGGGATAAAGATTATTACCCGGATAATGAAGATTTGGTTGATTTGTTTGTTGAACATGATTTACCTTTAAACTTTTGGCCCGGCAGAAGATTTGCTTATTCCAATTCAGGATATGCTTTCCTGGCATTATTGGTAGAAAAGGTATCAGGGAAACCCTTTGCAGAATATATGCAGGAAGAGGTTTTTATTCCCCTTGGGATGAATAATACTTTCGTTTATGATGTGAATAATAAAGAAGAAATTAATAATCGGGCTTACGGCTTTTCAGGACGAAGCAGATGGAGGTTTATTCCCGATGATTGCCATGATGGAATAGTTGGTGATAAAGGGTTTTACAGCACAGCAAGAGATATGTACAGATGGGACCAGGCACTTACTTATTTTGCCCCGGTTTCAAGAGAAAACCTTCTATTGGCATCTTCAAGAGCTGTGCTTAATAACGGAAGAACTGTCAGCTATGGTTTTGGCTGGAGATTGAAAAAGGTAAATGATTATGATTGTATATATCACCACGGTTGGTGGCACGGCTTCAGAACTGTCTTTAAAAGAATTCCTGAAAAGGAAGTTCTAATTGTTATACTAAATAATACAAACTCAAATATCAGCGGAATTACAAGAAGAATTACAAAGATTGTATTCCCTGATTTTGATATATATCCTGAAGAAAATCTTGCTGAGTCTTTATAGGTTTTTTTGATATCTGTTTTCCCGCTAATCTTCGTATAAAGCATTTTTCCTTGCATTAATTTTTTTATTTTTAAATTACCTCTAATAAATTCCTAAAGCACAAACTTTTATGCCATTTATTTGTTAAATTATAAAAATTTAACTATTTTTACCAAAATTAAATAATTGCAAAAAATTTACGTTTGTTAGATAGATTTGCTGCTTAAATGTACTAAATGATTAGTAGTTTTTAAATTAGTAAAAGGCAAACAAATGAAGAAAAAAGATAATACTCAATATTTCCTGGTCTCATTAATTGGCTTCCTGGTCGCTCTAGTGGGCTTTGTGTTCTATATGGGAATATTTTCAAGCATTGAGCTTACTGAGAAAAATGTTGGAATGAGCAGTATTGCAGACAATCAGCTTGCAGACAATAATTATTATACAAGTAATTACATGGATGACCCGTTTTTATCTGCTGTAATTGATGAAGGCATAGTAACACAAAGAGGAATAGGAGCATATAATTATTTAAATATCACAGATCCGTTAAATGCCGGAGCAGAAAATCATGAAGACCTTGCAAAGATAAGGGCCGAACAAAAAAGGAAATTACAGGCAATTCTAAGCAATGAAAATTATTCTCTTCCTGAACCGCTGCCTGGAAATAACCGTTTTAGCATAAGCCTTGAAAACGCAAAAACTTATCCTGCATTAAAAACCTATCTTGAAGCCAATAACCTTCCTGATAATATGCCTGTGGTAAAAATATTTGATAATAATAAGAAGAAGACGGTGTATATATTATCAATTGAGCCGGCCAGTTAATTAGTCCTTCACATACCTTACAGAATAGCCGCATTTTTTATCATCAATAATCTTGAATACATTCTCTTTTTTGTGAATAATGTATCTCAGCCATGCATTTAATTCTCCTGCTTCGGTAGATGTCCAAAAATCACCGGCCCTGTCAAGGCTCAAAAAGTCACCATGAACAGTTTTATATCCCGATAGTATAAGGTTTAGCCCGCTTTCACCTCCCTTTATTACCTTTTTGTAAGCTTCTATTTCTCCTCCAAGGAAATTAACCATATTATCCCATTCTTCATCTGAGGGGAGATGCCATCCTTCCGGGCAAGCTCTCATTGCTGCTTCCCAGGTGTATAACCTGCCGTGTTTTTCTCCGTGAGAAGGATTGTTGTCATAAAACCAACTGTCTTCGATCGGATAGTTTAAATTTTCCGCCATCCAGATAGTATCATTGATTTTTACAGTTTGGTAAACTTTACCACCTAATTCCAGTTTTATGTCGCTTTGTTTAACCATAAATGTGATTTTTTGGAAATCAGAGACTAATGAGTAAAATTAATTATTTTTGATTAAAAAAAAAATTTATGCTTGTAATTTGTATTCTTTTTCAATAATTTTTTTAATACAGGCAGTTAATCCAATAAGAAGAACAGCTAATTACCGTATTATCACATCATTGGTTTTGTTCCCGATAGGTTTTAAAAGATTTCCGCAGATTTTCGTAAAGTGGGGTTGTAGTGCGCATAATCGCTCTTCGGATTAATGTTATCGGTGCGCTGCACCTCTATGTTTCTGATGGTGCATTGTTTTCTGATAATATGATATTACTTTATAATGATTAAAATTCGTTTAAACCTTCATTATTAGTATAAATATCTGCACCAATTGCTTTAGCAGTTTCGGACTCAATCTCCACATATATGTAACCTTCACTAAGATCCTGAGAAAAAACCAGTAAATTTGTTAGTGTAAATCCTATAGATACTAATAAAATCTTATAATTCAAAAATAATATGTTTTCATAATTTTATAAATCTAAGGTTTGTAATATGTTTGTTATTATCAATAATTTTAATAATGTAAATGCCTGTTAATAAACAATCTAGTGAAAGATAATCCTTGTGTCCATCATTTACGATTTGACGTAGTATTAAATTACCATTAATATCAATTATTTCAATAACTTGTATTTTTCTGTCATCAGGAAGTTTTAATAAACAGTTATTTTTGCATGGATTTGGATAGATATTAAAATACGAATTACTTTCTTCATGTATTAAAGTTTCTGTAGAATAGTCACATGGTTTATCCAAATTCATCCACCAGTCACTTTTATAAAAAAGTGAATCAAACACATAACATCTTAATTGAATTGGATAAGGTCCAGGAGTTGGCACCTCAATATTAGTATCAATCAAATATGCCTCCGAACCTATTTTTTCAGTATAAACAGAAGAGGTATATACATACACACTTGCAGGGAAGTCAGGGTGTTCAATTATTTGTGTATAATATCTTTTTAAGGTTTCACCCGAAGCTTCAATATTTGAAATATCAGTGATTTTTACATCAACCTCTAATATAGTATCATTAATTGAGTTATCTTCTCTGTACAGAATTGCTTTATATGTTAATTTGATAGTATCTCCCACATTAGCCGAGAAATCATATATTAATCTAAAAGCATCATTGTACCAGAAAAAAACTGAGTCATTTTCTGAATAGATATAATGTTTTCTTGTTTCTAATGAATCACAAACTATTTTACATTGTTTGCCGAGAATTATAGTATCTTTTTCACTACTTAATAGAATATAATTTGAATATGGGTTATCCCCGGATTGTGAAGGTTCATTATAATACCATTTTGCCCCTATAGGAGCAAATTCAGATTGGCCAAATAGTAAAAAACTATTAAGAATTATGAATATTATCAAAAGTGCTTTTCTCATTTTTTAGATTATTATATTAATGTAATTCTTTGTTGTCAGGGTTTTTACATAGGCAAAAGAATTTGATTAAACTCCGGTTTTTTCTTTCGAAAGATATAAAATTTGTTAATAAACAACAAAAAAATACAAATAAATAATAATTGGTTTTTGCAGATTTTCGCAGAGAGAGGGGTGGCGAGTGAGGGGTAATCGGTAATGGGTGATGGGTGATGGGTTTGCAAAGATACGCAGAGAAAAATAATGAACTCATTTCCTGATACCTGCTCTCATCCACCGGATTGCCTTTGGCGAGCTCGTCTCGTTTGTTGAGGAGACTCGGTTTCTCGCTAATGCTCGAAATGACGAATCAGGGAACCGCCAGATATCTCGCTAACGTTACTAATGACAACATTGCCTAAAATGCTGTATATATGGTATTTATAAAAACTGTTTTTAAAAGGACAGGTCAAGCCCTGTCCCTACCAACGCATCATTTATCATCAATAAGGCCGGTCAAGCCCGGCCTATACTAAGAGGAGTTGTTTAAGAATTGAGGCGTCATGCAATAATTTTAACTTTCCCAATGACTTTTAAAAAACGCATTCAACCAGCATTTCCTAGTTTCAACAAGATCCTTCGCCGATGGCTCAGGATGACAGGCGCTTTATTGAGGGGGTAGGGAGAAAAGGGCAGGCGCAGCCTGCCCTTTTCTCCCTTATTACCAACGCTTCCCGCTCGTCATCTCGAACGAATGTGAGAGATCTCGTTATTCCCTGCACTCTTATCTATTACCGTCAGCTTCAGCTGACGGATAGCCAGGTATATCAGACACCTGGGCTTTAGCCCCAAGTGAACCACCTTTGCTGCCTTGATTTTTGTTCATACTTTTTTGTCATTGCCACATTAATTATTCGCCTCATACATTGTTAACTTTTAATATTCATTTAATATCTTTGCGGAATGTTTTTATTAGGCAATAATTATTTTTTGCAAATAGAATTATACATTATATTATATAAGTTTAATAAAATCAGTTCGTTATAATAATTGTAAAATTTTAATGATATGAAAAAAGCATTTG
>JAWOBS010000252.1:0-5515 GCA_046484145.1 Bacteroidales bacterium | reverse complement strand
ATAATAATACACAAACAGATAATGATTTAAATAATCACAACTTGTCTGTTATTATTGTTGACGACGATGAAAATTCTGCCAAGCTACTAGTTAATTTATTGCAGCAAGGCAATAAATTGTATTTAGCTAAAACGGGCAATGAAGTAGTTGATATTTGCAAAAAAAATAAAGACATTAATCTTATTTTGATGGATATCAAGTTGCCGGATATAGATGGATATGCTGCAACAAAAAAAATCAGAGAATTTAATAAAAAAGTAGTTATTATCGGACAGTCCGCATACACAACATCTGAAAGTAAAAAGAAAGCGCTGGAAGCAGGCTGTAATGAATATATAAGCAAGCCAATTAATGCAATAAAATTATTCGAAATCATTAACAAGTATATATGAAAAAGTTGAAAAAATTAATCCTCGTTGAAGACGAACTGATTACTGCTAAAATGCTCTCAAAGCAGTTGTCAGACAAAGGTTATGAAATCAAACATTTCATGAGTGGTGAGGATGCTATTAATGCAGTGTTAAAAACAAATATTGATTTTGAACTTATTTTGATGGACATTGACCTGGGGCAAGGAATTGATGGCACAAGCGCGGCAAAAACTATTCTTGATAAAAAAGATATCCCCATAGTATTCTTATCCAGCCATACCTCATCTGATGTAGTTGCTAAGACAGAAGCCATAACTTCATACGGATATATTTATAAAAATGCCGGCATTGCTGTAATTGACGCTTCTATTAAAATGGCATTACGCCTTTTTGAAGCAAAAAAAGAAATTGAAAGGCATAAAAACGAACTTAAAGATAGCGAAGAGAAATATCGCAACTTAACTGAAAACATATCGGATGTCCTATGGACAACAAACCTTAATCTTGAAACAACTTATGTAAGTGCTTCTGTTGAAAAAGTACTGGGAGAGACAGTCGAAGGGCATTTAAATAAAAAAACTGAAGAGAAATTCCCTCCGGAATCACTAAACTATATTAAAAGCGCATTAAAAGAGGAGTTGGACAAAGAGAATGATCCTGATTGTGATAAAACCAGAACCAGGATGATGGAAGTTCAACACTACGGGAAAAAAGGGAATATGCTATGGGTTTCAATAAATGTTTCAGGAGTTCGCGACAAAAAAGGAAAACTTATCGGTTTCCAGGGAGTTACCAGGGACATTACTCAACAAAAAGAAGCGGAAATTAGGATTCAGGAAAACAACAGAAGGTTTAGTGCTATCTTAAGCGCAATACCTGATATCATGTTTATATTCAGCAAAGATGGAGTTTTCCTTGATTATCACTCAGCCGAAAGAGATAAGCTACTATTGGACCCGAAGGATTTTATTGGTAAAAAAGCTAAGGATATTTTACCCGAATACCTTGCAAAGAAAAACCAGGAAGTAATAACAAAACTGTTTAAAACCAATAAACCTCAGTCGTATTCATATAGCATTGAAGCTAATGGCAATAAAAGGCATTTTGATGCCAGGATGGTAAAGTATGGTGAAGATAAAGCACTTAGCATTGTCAGGGATATAACAGAGCAATTCCAGACAAAAGAAGAGCTTAAACTTTCTCACGAAACATATAAAGGCTTACTTAACAACATTTCTGAAGCAATATATGTTTTGGATAAAAAAAGTGTTTTTATTGATGTTAATGAAACTGCGACAAAATTTTACGGTTATTCAAAAAGTGAAATTATTGGACAAAAACCCGACTTTCTTTTAACACCCGAGCTTAACAATCTTGATGAAATAAAAAAACACATAAGCAAGGCTTTCAAAGGACAAACACAAATTTTTGAAGTTTGGGCAAAATACAAAAACGGCAAAATATCTCCCAAAGAATTATCTCTCAGCAAAGGCCACTATTTTGGTGAAGAAGTTCTGATTGCTGTTGAAAGAGATATCAGCGAAAGAAAAAAAGCACTGGAAGCAATACGAAAAAGCGAAGAAAAATACAGGCTAATCTTTGAAAAGTCACCTATAGGTATTATACACTTTGACAAAAACTCAACAATAACAGAGTGTAATGATTACTTTAATAAAAAATTAAAATCACAATTAATTGGTAATAATATAAAAGAAACAAATAATAAAGAATTGCTTTTCGCTATAAAAAGAGTGCTAAAAGGCAAAAGCTCTGCTTTTGAAGGCAATATTGCTTTATATGAACCAAAACAAAAGGTGCCTACAAGAATACTTTTTTCTCCTGTTTTTAATAATGAAGGTAAAACTCAAGGAGGCATAGCTCTTATTGAAGACAGAAGCTCTCAAATTGAAAAAGAAAATCTTGAAAAACAAATTGCTATAGCAAAAGAATCGGCTCGCTTTAAACAAAACTTCCTGGCTAATATGAGCCACGAAATAAGGACCCCTCTCACAGGTATGTTAGGATTTACTGAAATGCTTTATAAAACAAGGCTTTCAGTAGAACAAAAATCTTACCTGGATATCTTAAAACATTCCGGTGAAAATCTTAAAGAAATCATAAACCTGATTCTTGACTATTCAAAAATTGAATCAGGTGAAGTAAAGTTAAAATACAATAACTTCAGGTCTGACAGCCTTTTTAACAGCCCGCTAAACCTTTACTCATCTATCTGCCATAAAGGGGTTGAAATAAAAACTCATATTGATAGTAAAATACCTCATTTCATTAAAACAGATCAACACAGGGTTACACAGATTGTAAATAACCTGCTTTCAAATGCAGTTAAATTCACAGAGGAAGGAACGATATCATTAAAAGCAACTTTAGAAAAATCTTCTAAAAACAACAATGACTTAATGATAAGGGTTGAAGTCTCTGACACCGGAATCGGCATAGCACCTGAAACACAAGATTATTTATTCAAGCCATTCACACAAATTGAGACAAAACAGATTCGGACTATTGAGGGCACCGGCCTAGGTCTGGCAATCTGCAAAGAGCTTGCAAAAATCCTAAAAGGAGAAATCGGCGTTATTAGCAAGAAAGATAAAGGCTCTACCTTCTGGTTTACTTTTACAGCAAAAAAAGCCGAAAAATCAGACATAAAGCATTCCGAAAACACTGACCTTGAACAAGATAAAAAGCCATCAGCAATTAATATTTTGTTGGTAGATGATAAAAAAATAAACCAGATGGTTGTCACTATAATGCTGGAATCAATGGGACATAGAGTCGACAGTGTATCAAACGGTGAGGAAGCACTCCGGAAATATCAACCCGGGGTTTATGACCTTATACTAATGGATATACAAATGCCGGTAATGGATGGTATAACAGCAACAAACATGCTGAAAGAAAAATACAAAAACCTACCTCCCATTGTTGGGCTTAGTGCAAATGCTTTTGAAGGCGATAGAAGTAAATTTATGAAACAAGGCATGGATGAATATCTTACAAAACCTGTAAAAAGCGATGATTTCAAGGATTTGCTTAACAGGCTTTTTAATAATGCTAATAATTAATAGAATAATATCAACAATTACTAAAGCATGAAAGATAAAATTAAACTTTTAATCATTGATGATTCGGCAGTTGTAAGACAAACATTAAAGTCAATTTTTGAGACTGACAAAGAAATTGAAATAATTGGCACAGCTGTTGACCCATACCAGGCTGCACAAAAAATGCAAAAAACAGCACCGGATGTCATAACTCTTGATATTGAGATGCCACGCATGGATGGATTAACTTTTCTAAAAAAAGTAATGACACAGCATCCTATACCGGTTGTTATAATTTCCAGTTTAACATCCGAAGGAACAGAAACAGCAATGAGAGCTTTGGAATATGGCGCAGTTGAAATTATTACAAAACCACAGTTAAACACAAAGCTATTCTTTGAAGAATCAAAAATTAGGCTATGCGATGTTGTCAAAGCTGCTGCAAAAGCAAAAATAAAATCAAATCCTAAACCCCAGGCAAGAAAGCCCAGGGAAGATGTTGCCATCGCGCCTAAATATACTGCCGATGCTGTAATTCCACCGCTGAAAAAGAATTCAGCAATGTTGAAAACTACAGAAAAAGTGATTGCTATTGGTGCATCTACCGGTGGTACTGAAGCACTAAGAGAGTTACTAACAGTGCTTCCTGCCGACTCTCCCGGCATAGTGGTTGTACAGCATATGCCTGAAATGTTTACAAGGTCGTTTGCTAACAGGCTAAACGAAATATGCAATGTTACTGTAAAGGAAGCTGAAAACCAGGATACGGTAATTCGCGGCCAGGTGCTTATTGCTCCGGGCAATAAACATACTTTGCTTAAAAGAAGCGGTGCAAGGTATTATGTTGAAGTAAAGGATGGCCCACTGGTTAACAGGCACAGGCCTTCTGTTGATGTATTGTTTCGCTCAACAGCCCGCCATGCAGGAAGAAATGCAATAGGTATCATTATGACAGGAATGGGTGCTGACGGTGCTCATGGTTTGTTAGAAATGAAAGATGCAGGCGCTAATACTGTGGCCCAGGACGAAAAATCATGCGTAGTATTTGGTATGCCTAAAGAAGCTATAAAGCTTACTGCAGCAAAACAAATATTGCCACTGGATAAAATGGCGGAATTTATTATTAACAATCAGTATAAATAATATGATAAATATTAACTATCTAAAATCCAAAACTGTTTTAGAAAACGATTATTAACAATCTCGATACGGTTTTTATCTTTCCAATGCATGGATACCTCTTCAACGCTCTTTGAAACTCTATCATTAATATCGTCCAAACCGGAGTGAGTAGCCCCTGATTCTTTCGAAACCTTCAACGGACTGCGCAACAATTCGTTATAAACGAATACTGCAATATCAATATTTGCCTTTAAAACATTTAAATCAACAGGCTTTATAATATATCCAAAAGGCTTCACCAGGCGAGCCCTCTCAAGGGCATCATCATCACTGCGCGACGTTAAGAAAAGTATTGCTATATCATGCTTGTCGGTTATTCTTTTTGCAGCTTCTATTCCATCAATTTTGCCTTCTAAATTAATATCCATCAATATAATATCAGGCAAAAACTTAAGCGCTTTTTCAACGGCCTCTTCACCCGATACTGCAGTACCAACAATGTCATAGTGGCTTTCCAGATTATCTTTAAGATAGGTTTGAACCATTATTTCGTCTTCTACAATAAGTATTTTATGCATGAGAGTATGTTTTTTGATGTTAATAACGCAATTTTTGAATATAACAACTTTTAATATCAGTTGTTTAAAAATATAATATTATGAATCCAAATATAATTATAATGAACTTCATATTTTTTCGGAAAATACTGAAAAAAGTCTTTTTTTAATATAGTTTAATATCAATTTTGTTTTATTTCATTATTTCTAAACTTTGTTGTCCGGTAAAGATTACGAGATTTCTCCCTTCGGTCGAAATGACAGGACATCCATGGGTTTTTATCAGGATGGGGTTGGTGGCGGCAAAGCCGCCACCAACCCCATCCTCTTCCAACATAAGTGCTTGTCATTCCGAACGTAACGAAGTGGAGTGAGGAATCTCGTTTTAAAACTAGCTCGTTAT